>NZ_JAIXHZ010000140.1:0-9063 GCF_043392705.1 Dysgonomonas sp. Shenzhen-Wh21 | reverse complement strand
CAACCATCTCAGGCCTATTGAAATATTTATTGATTCTGACTCGGAAAACACATTCTTTTCGGACGAAAATAACATCGAGCTTATAACCAAAATTCGAAATAGCACACCTGTCTGTATTTTCACAAAAGTGCAGGAAAAAACTTTGGCTCTTAATTATCTTCCTTATGACAGCTCAATACAACTAATAGGCTATATACTAGAAAACAAACAGAAGGCAGCAAATGACTCGATGGCATTCGATTACGCAACAATCCCCTTATTAATGGATTTGCCGGATAGAATGTGCATCGATAGCATAAACATACAAAATGGTAGCAAACCTGTAAGCGTAAAAATATTTCTAAACAAAAAGTTTTAAATTCGTGTTTATAAAAATATATTACAATTTATCAATTTAATAAAATAATTATGTCGGTATTAAAAGAATTAAAGGAGTTTATGATGCGTGGCAACGTAGTTGATATGGCTGTCGGTGTCATTGTAGGTGGAGCATTCGGCAAGATTGTATCATCGCTTGTAAGCGATATTATCATGCCTCCAATTGGAGTTGTACTTGGCGGTGTCAATTTTTCGGACCTGAAGGTAACGCTAAAAGATGCAGTAGGTGACGCAGCAGCTGTAACAATCAATTATGGTTCTTTTGTACAAACTGTTTTTGATTTTGTTATCATAGCCAGTGCTATATTTTTTGCTATCAAGGGTATCAATATGCTACAAAAGAAAAAAGAAGAAGCCCCTGCTACCCCTCCGGCTCCAACTAAAGAGGAAACGTTACTAACAGAAATCAGAGATTTATTGAAGGATCAAAATAAAAATTAAATATATACCTTTTATAAATTGAACTTAACAAACAAGCATTATGGTAAAGTATTTCCCTATTTTATTTATAGCGATGTCACTATTGTTCTCCAGTTGTGGCAGCGTACCTGTAACGGGACGTAAACAATTGAATCTGGTTTCCAACCAAGAGGTTCTTTCGTTGAGTTTACAGCAATATCAACAATTTATAAAATCTGCACCAATATCAACCGATAAGAAGAATACGGCATTGGTACAGAAAGTTGGTAGAAATATAGCGAATGCTGTTGAAACTTATCTGAAAAACAATGGTTATGCAGATGAATTAGCATCGTATGCATGGGAATTCAACCTCGTGAAGAGTGCTGATGTAAATGCTTTCTGCATGCCCGGTGGAAAAATTGTCGTATATGAAGGAATACTGCCTTACACTCAAGACGAAACAGGTCTGGCTGTTGTCTTAGGACATGAAGTCGCACATGCTGTAGCAAAACATGCAAATGAACGTATGAGCCAACAAATGATGACTGAATATGGTACAGCTGCAATAGGTACAGCTCTCGGAGGAACTTCTACCGGGGTACAACAAGCCGCTGCTGCAGCAATTGGGCTCGGTTCTCAATATGGAATTTTATTACCTTATTCGCGCAAACAAGAGTTAGAAGCTGATAAACTTGGTCTGATATTTATGGCAATGGCAGGATACAACCCGAGTCAGGCTGCTGCATTTTGGACTCGCATGTCGCAGCAAGGAAGTAGCACTCCTGAATTTATGAGTACTCACCCTTCAGACAACACACGTATCCAACAGATAGAGAAAGATTTGCCTGAAGCTATGAAATACTATAAAGGTGGAACAGGAGCAACGAATACAAATTCTTCAAAAACATCTAACAAATGGAAGTTCTAATTGAATAAAACTAAAACAGAAGAGGCTATTTCGTGTAAGAGGTAGTCTCTTTTATTTTAGAATTCCTTATAAAACGGAAAATCTGCAATATCTAATAGCGGTTTATCTCCGCTACTGTCGCCGTATACATATAACTGATAAGTATCTCTATAAGGATAAAGTTCCAGGAAACGTTTGACCTTCTCTACTCCGTAGCAATTTTCACCTTTGAACTTCCCTGTTATTACACCTTCTTTAACTTCAACCTCTGTACCGATAACGCTTTCAATACCGATTGATTGAGCCCAAGGCAAAATCCAATTATAAATAGATGCACTATTAATGAGAACTATATGCCCTTCTTGTTGATAAAACTTGACCTTATCGATTGCTTGTGATCTTAACGTCTGATTTATTCGATTCTTGTATTTTTCGCAAATAGCATTAAACCCCGATAATGTCTTTCCTTTAAAGAAATAAGAAAACAGCTATTACCTTCGATGAATTTGCATCTATCATTACCTAAAGAATTTTGTGATAACAAAGAAAGAAATAATCCATAAGATTATAATAATGCGGATAAAATTATCTTTGAGGAATATCAGTGTTGGATTACCACTCCTTTCTTCCACAAATATGATTTGTAAATATCGGAACAACCCTACAAACACAAAAAAGGAGGTGAGATAAAGATTATCTCCATTACGTACTGTTACTTCCGGCGAAATAGTATACATGATAAATGCCAAAAATATAGCAGATAGCGTAAAGCTTTCAGGTGTAAAGCTCAAGAGTAGGTTTGTAGAAAAAAATGCGAAAAATAATGTTATCAAATAAGCTACAGACCTTTTTATTTCAATGATCTCTCTCAGATATCGAAAAATATAAACGGAAGACATACTGATCATCGAGGAGGACAATAAAACAAAAAGGAGAGTTTTAGCCTTAAATGTAACTAAATATGCAAGTCCGTTGCCAATAAGAACAAAAGGGTAATAAAATAGCATCAGGAGAGGATGCCCGCTTATCTGTGTTCGTCCAAGCTTTAAGATTAAGGGGTTATCATAAGAAAAATAAATATCTGTTTCATACGACATATTATCTATCACAGATGTGCTTAATGCTATATATATCGAATAGGATAAATAAATTAATAACAGTATAAAGAATAGCAACTTCTCTTCTTTTTTCTGGGGCAAAAGGGCTTTCGATAAAATTTAAAATTAAAGAATTAGAATGTACAAGCTGTGTCAAAAATTTATTATTAAAATCTCATCTCTGTTGAGATAAGAAGTATAGTATCTTGTTTTGTTTATAAAATAATGGAGTTTCGTGATGAAGTTGCTTCAAAAAGAATCCTGCTAATCTCACGACTTGCAGGACCCCAACCTTAACACAAACTTTACAAAACTACACAATATATTTTTATTTATTTTTCTATCTTTTACGAAGCATTTATTTACCGCTGATCAATATTCTAAAACATACCTATCCGAGTGTCGAGCCTCGCCCTATATTCCGACGGAGACTGTCCTGTATGCTTTTTAAAGAATCTACCTAAAGAGGCTTGACTCGAAAAATGTGTATCCAATGTTATTTCCTGAATATTTAACGCTGTATTATTTAACAACGATTTTATCTCCAACAAAGTATATTCTACAATCCAGTCTTTGGCAGATCGGCCACTTACATCCTTTATTACCTTAGAAAGATACTTGGGTGTTATACCCAATTGCTTCGCATAAAAAGACATTTCTTTATTTTCGTGGTAATGTTTTAGTATTAAAAGAAAAAATTGATATGCCAAGTTCTCTTTCCTTGAATTAGGAGTCGCATTTATTGGCAATATGCTATTTTTAAAGCTATAATAAACATCCAAATAAAAAAGTCTTATTAAACTTACTATATATTCCCGCTGAAACATACAGTCTGACGTAAGAAATCTTTCATTAACAAGATTATAGTATTCAGAATACCGAGACATCTCATTCTTAGTCAGTTTGTAAAAGTGCTTTTGCCTCATATATATGAAGAATAGTGGCGAAAAGCGTGAAATACCACCTAGAATATCATCTGTTATTGTTTGGGAAAGTAAAAAATAATCAATTTTAAAGTCGTCGCTTTTATCTTTTACCGATATAGTCTGATTTGGCAATAAAACGATCATCTCTCCTTCTACAAAACGATGCTCTTCTTGACGCTGATGGACTTCGATAGTAATAGCTCCTTCATGACAAATACCAACTATACCAAAAGTCGTACAAAATGCTGAATGAGGAACTGGTAAAGAGTGAGCATTCTTATATAATTTAAATTCGTTCTCTAACGAATATCCAAGCTCGTTACTTTCCTTTTCTAGCATGACTTTAGTTTAGTTTTGTTATGTGTTATTTATCATGAAATATTGCTCTTAATATTTCACGGTGCAAATATAGAATTTAATTTCTTAATAGCGAAAATAAATGGACTTTTAGTATAATATTTATAATTATTTAAACCTTTACTCTTCACGTCTTCCTCTGATAGAGATTTTCTATTATTTTCGATCCTTTTTCTTCATTCATTGATAGTTTTAATAAAATATTCAATAACAGAGCATTAATACAAGAAAAAAGATATAATTGCTCTCGGTTGTATTAAACTGTAAGTCTACTAATCTTTAAACTCATTATTTTGATAAATAGTTATTTTTTTTTGAAGATAAACCCCCTGCAGAACCTGAATATATATTTAGAAAACCTCGTTTACACGAATATCATCATAGTGTTTCTATTTACTTTGTTAATCTTTTGAATGATACTAATCGATTAAATAACTCATAAAAAAACCGTCCTGAGACGGGCAATCTCAGGACGGTGAGAGGACAACCAAAGCAATCCTCATTTTCGGGAACTTTATAACTACCTTATAACAAGGCTTTGTCATATAGACAAATGTTTCACTAAAAATTATTATCAATATTTACATACCTTGCTAGATTATCATCAGTGTAAGAATGAATATATTATTCTATTTCAAGATTCTGATTATTTTATAATTATAATGCATAGTTAGTAAAGACTCGCTTCAATAACAATAGCATACAACTTTTTGGCACAGCACAAAACGCATAAAAACCTACATATAAAGAGATTAACCCCTTTCTTAAAACATTAAAATATGACTTTTTAAGGAATAAAAAAATGCTATAACTTTTAACTTATAGCATCATATATCTCTTTGATTGTAATTTACCCTTATATTCAGCCTGTGTATTATTTCATTTGATGTATTTTCATTTCCAAAAACTTAAAAAAATCATCCGCATAAAAATCATCATCTTCATTCATATAATCACGACAAAAGACTCTATACTCATTGCCATTTAGCCCGGGCTCAATTAAAAAATAATACAAAGCATCCCCCTCTCCTTCTTCCAAAATAGTCAATTCATTCTGAGATGTGGCGTTACTTATTATCTGAGACTTGTATAGATATAAAAGGCTATCTACATCTGCAATATTATAGTTTTCGGGAGGAGATACATATTTAATATATTCATCCTCTACTTTGAAGTATTCAAACTCCTGTGACCACCACTTATAGGAATCAGGTAAAGAAAATCCTAATTCTTGCTCCGTGTAGTCGATCCACTCTTCCTTTACTACACCCTTCTTTCCGTGTTTTATTTTATATTCATTAGCTCTAAATAACTCAAGGAACTTATGATACGCAGGGGTCATCTATACTAATTTTAATGGTTTGAGATACAGAATACATTTAGTTTAAAAGTTAACAAATGGCCAATTAAACTAATAATTCGACGTAAATATATTTACAAAGATACAATTCAAAATCAAATACGACCTTACTTGTCAGTAGCAAAATAAAACTTCCGAGATCAGAAACATTCTGCTATTAAATAGAAAAGGTATGCTTAAAGCATACCTTTTCTATTTAATTTTGTTTTCAATAATAGCCTAATTCATACTAAACTTATATCCTAAAGTCAATAGACCTTGGAATGAATTTGTCTTCAAAGAAGCTTTATCTGCTCCTGCAAAAGAATACAAATCTGCCTTTTGAGATTTCATTACAAAGGCAACATCTGTATAAAAGTAACCATTCGACCAATCAGCTTTACCTCTTCTTTCAGGAATAAATTGATACCCTAATCCATAAGTGATATAGTGAGTATCGGCATCGAATGCATATTGTGTAACAGGACGAGGATCTGTAGTAACCTCATTTCCATTATTCTTTATTTTTGAGTCAAAAGGACTTTGCACCCATGAATAACCTACACGACCAGAAAATTTGCTGGTAAAACGATATTCAAGACCAACACGTAAGGCTGATGCCATTTTGAAATCGTTTTTAATATATTCATTCGGATCCGGGGAAAATACTTTACTGTTACGATTAAACAGCTTCATATTATTCTTATAGTTTGTCAATTCATAGTCTGCACTTATGATAGCCTTTGTCCCTATAACTCCCGCCATACTAAATGTCCATTTATCGGGTGTACGCAATTTGTAATCAAAAACAGCATCTTCCCGCCCGTCGTAGCTCTTTACTGTTCCTGTTACATAATCGGGATCAAGACTAGAGCTAGATACTCCTGATAAATTATGACTCAAATCGGCAGCAAAATGATCTGTCATTTTATACCATGTTGGCGAGTGATAAGCAATACCTATACGGAATTCTTGAACCGGTTTTATTATAACTCCCGCTTTTACTTGCCAACCTGTTCCATCCGTTCTATTCCAATTATACAAATCAAATCTGCGATTATCTGCCAATGCACCATTTCCATCAGGCATATACTCTGTATATTGAGAATAGAGACGATAATTTATATCTGTCATAGAAATTGTAGCACCAATGCTCACGATATCAGAGAAAGAAGTTCCGATATTGAAATCATATGCACTAATATAACCTTTCTCTTCCACAAACAAATCATTGGAAACGTTGTTTGGTATTGCCGCACTATAGCCGTTCGAACCTTCATTTATCAAGAAAGAATTGTAGCCTAATACCGTCAACCAATCCTGACTGTCCCACACCCCCCAAAAGTCATTATCTTTTAGAGATAGGCGTGAAGCTGGAACTTCATTAAAATTAGCTCTACCAGCCATATAACCGGTAATAGATCGAGTATTATCGCCCATTACGGCATATTTCCTATCAAAGCTTTTTAAACGGTTATAAGAAAATCCAAAATTAAGAAAGGGAACTACATCATCATATAAAGGAAAAGTTCCCACAAAGGCTAAATTATCAAAAGCAAAAGTAAATTTATTTTCATTTTGCTTACCTATATTCAACTGACCTTGTGACTTTGTATTCTGAAAATTCATTGTTGTCACAATTTCAGACTTTTGATAAACTCCTATACCGGCAGGATTTATTGCGATACCGGAGATATCACCCCCCAGTGCACCAAATGCACCCCCCATAGCTACAGATCTTGCCGTACCGGTTAAATCATTCTTGGAAAATCTGTATGCATCCATTTCATTTTGAGCATAAACCATTCCTACCGAAAAGGCAACAGCAAGCATTAATAATGATAATTTTTTCATATTTCAATATTTTTATCTAACAGATGAAATTTGCATGTTTAAACTCTTTCGAAACGAAACATACACATTTCAGAGTATATTAAATGTTCTATTTTCTTATATTTTCCATAAAAAGCTGTTCCAATAACCACGTTTGTTGAAACAGCTTTTATATTTTTTATTATGATACGATTGTATTATCTGCGTCCACTACTACTTCTACCACCGCCGCCACTGTATGATCCTCCACCGGAAGAACGTCCCGAAGAAGAACTACCGGAGCTGTAAGACCCTGAGCTTCTTGAAGAAGAGCTACTAGAAGAACTACTACTATAACTTGGGCGCGAACTTGAAGAAGACGAACTGCTGCTATTATAGCTTGGACGGCTACTAGAAGAGCTACCACTGTTGTAACTTGGACGGCTGCTACTAGAAGAGCTCCTTGATGGGCTACTACTGTTATAGCTTGGCCTTGAAGAACTACGAGACGATCCACTATTATAACTTGGACGAGTACTGTTGGACGAACCACTATTGTAACTTGGACGGCTACTATTTGATGAACCGCTGTCATAACTTGGGCGTGTGCTCGGACGAGTACTTACATCGGATGAAGAACCTCTTCCCGAAGATGCTCCGCTATTGTAACTTGGACGAGTAGTAGGTCGTGTACTAATACCGCTTGACGATCCTCTACCTGTAGATGTTCCGCTATTGTAGCTTGGACGAGTAGCCGGACGGGTGTTCACACCGCTTGACGACCCTCTACCTGTACTATATGATGGACGAGTACTTACGTTACTTGATCCTCTACCCGAACTATATGATGGTCGAGTGCTTACACTAGAAGAAGACCCACGTCCTCCGCTATATGAAGAATATCTGCCGGAGTTATTATAACCGGAGTTATAGCGTCCTGAATTATTGTAAGCTGAATATCTGCCGCTTGAGCTATATCTAGGACGACCAGAATACGAATAGTTTGAACGATGATAATGTCCACCGCCATACCAGCCACCGCCGCCGTACCAGCCGGAATACCAGCCTCCATACCAAGGACTATTCCATCCCCAACCCCAAGAGCCATAGTACCAAGGTCTGCTCCAACCCCAGCCCCAAGAGCCATAGTACCAAGGATCATACCATCCCCATGCATAAGAAGGGGAATACCATGAATCGTACCAAGGATAATATCCATATCCACCCCAACCCCAGCCGAAGTTTACGTTAAAATTCCAACCTCGATTACGATAATAGTTGCTATATGTATCATTTACAACATATACATTAATCTCGTTATCACTAGAAATTTTAACACTATTAGCGGGATCATGGAATCTTACTATACGATCGGTATATTCATAATCCTTATATTCATCTGCGTTTGCAATAGAGTCGTCAGGCATCTGTGTTTGCTCGGCATCGTATACGCTTACATTACCTCTACGGTTATAAGCATCTACATCGATATTCACATTCCCTGTTCGCTCTAATGTTATATCCCCATTGTCTTTCACTACCAAAACCTGAGTTTGGTCTACTTGCTTTTGGGGAGCAGTAGTCTTTACTTTTACTTCTTTCTGTTTCGATTCTTTCGATTTAGAAGTAGCATATATGTCATCCCATTCCTGAGCAAAAGCCAAGAACGGTATAGCTGACACGAGAATCATTAGAAACATTTTTTTAGCTTTCATAATCTGCTCTCCTATAATTATTATTTACTAATTTAGTTTTGTATTCACTTACTGTACAATATACTTTCATGTATATATCTTAGACTAAACAATCGTCAAAAGGTTTAAAACTTACAGTAAGTGAATACAA
>NZ_JAIXHZ010000139.1:0-2932 GCF_043392705.1 Dysgonomonas sp. Shenzhen-Wh21 | reverse complement strand
TAATGTGTTTATTTTTGTCTTGTAATATTAGTAGTAGAAAAGAATATACTATAGATGTTATAAATTCAAGTTATGATGGACAAATAATAAAAAAACATATTGATAACTGGAATCATGCGGCTAAGATGATCCAAGTCCATACAATTAATAATGATACTTTAAATATAACAGTAGATTTTTATCCTGATTCATGGAATTTTGTAAATGTGGGTGACTCTATTATAAAAAAATATGGTAAAGGGAGTATCGAAATTAAGAGGAAAACAGGAGGACGAAGAGAATTTTTTTTATATATTCCAAATTAAGAAATATCCTTTTCTTCGTCCCTTCGGATTTGCAATCCGAAGATCAATAATGTAAGGATTTATAATCCACTATAAATCAAATTTGCCAGTGTTATTATTGATAGGCTTGATTTCCTATAACTCATAAGATAAGTGAAAATTTTTCAAAAAATGTTCTCTTAATACATTCCATTCGATTCAAATCTGAGAATTATACAAAAAAATGTATCTTTGTTCATGTTTATAAATCTCTGAAAAAACAAATATGTTTATAATTTCTCTTTTAGATAAACTTGGACACTATGCTCTCCTCATGCAAAAGGTTTTCACAAGACCTCAGAAATGGAGTGTTTTTCTTCGTCAGTATCTTGCCGAAATAAGCAAATTAGGAGTAAACTCTATTTGGATTGTGATAATAATCTCTTTTTTCATCGGTGCTGTTATTGTGGTTCAGATAAAGTTGAATATTGATTCTCCGTTCATGCCACGTTATACGGTCGGTTATGTATCTAGAGAGATTCTTATCTTGGAATTCTCGTCGACGATTATGTGTCTTATCTTGGCAGGAAAGGTCGGATCTAACATCGCATCCGAAATAGGAACGATGCAAGTTACAGAACAAATAGATGCATTGGAAATAATGGGCGTAAATTCTGCCAATTATATCATTTTGCCTAAAGTAATCGCTCTGATGACTTTCATCCCGGTACTTGTAGTTCTTAGTATGTTTTTTGGTGTAATAGGCGGATATGCAGTCTGTATAATAGGGCAAGTGATGCCTGCTGATACCTTTCAGTATGGACTTCAATTCTATTTCAAAGAATTTTATGTATGGTATGCTATTGTTAAAACTATAATATTCGCTTTCATTATGTCAACTGTGGCCTCTTATTATGGCTACTCAGCACGGGGCGGATCGTTGGATGTGGGCAAAGCTAGTACCGATTCGGTAGTTATGGGTAGTATTCTTATTCTTGTTTCAGACTTGCTGATCACACAATTGATGATGTCATGATAGAAGTAAAGAACTTATATAAGTCATTTGATGAACGAGACGTCCTGAAGGATATAAATATTCTTTTCGAAGCAGGGAAAACCAATCTTATTATTGGACGAAGCGGTTCGGGAAAAACGGTTCTTCTTAAAAATCTCGTAGGCTTGATGCGCCCTTCAAGCGGGCAAATATTATATGACGGACGTGATCTTACAAAAATGAGCCTCGGTGAGATGAAAGATTTGCGTCAAGAGATGGGGATGATTTTTCAAGGATCGGCCTTATTTGACTCCATGACTGTTTTCGAAAATGTCAATTTCCCCTTAATGATGTTCTCCTCAATGACCAAAATAGAGCAGGAGAAACGAACTAAATTCTGTCTGGAAAGGGTAAATCTTGGAGATGCAGGTCACCTATATCCATCAGAGATTAGTGGAGGTATGATGAAGCGTTCAGCCATAGCTCGTGCCATAGCTCTCAACCCAAAATATTTGTTTTGCGACGAGCCGAACTCCGGACTTGACCCTCAAACATCTCTCGTTATAGATGATTTGATACATGATATCACAAAAGAGTATGATATTACGACCGTTATCAACACTCACGATATGAACTCGGTAATGGGTATTGGCGAACGAATCAATTTTATCAAAGAGGGTGAACTCGAGTGGCAAGGTTCAAGCAAAGACGTGATATCTTCTACAAATGAAGATTTTAATGATTTTGTTTTTGCCTCCGACTTATTTAAGAAAGTTAAAGCTGCCGAAAACGAAGGTATCAAGTTGACTTAATCCATTTTAATTAAATGAAAGTAATATCATATAATGTAAACGGCATACGTGCCGCTGTAAATAAAGGTCTTTATCAATGGCTTGAACAAGAGTCGCCTGATATTTTATGCTTGCAGGAAATAAAGGCTACGGAAGATCAGATCGATGTATTGACTATTCAATCATTGGGGTATAATTACTATTTTCATCCTGCCGAAAAAAAAGGATATAGCGGAGTTGGTATCTTGACCAAACGTATCCCTGATTTGGTGAAAATAGGAATGGGGATTCCTGAATATGATAGAGAAGGGCGTGTATTGCGTGCCGATTATGGGGATGTCACTGTGATTTGTGTTTATATACCCTCTGGTACAATGGGGGATATTCGTCAGGATATAAAAATGAAATTTTTGGCCGATTTTACACATTTTATAAACAATCTACGTAAAGAAAGACCCGAACTCATTATCTGCGGAGATTATAATATCTGTCATAAACCTATCGATATAAACCACCCTGAACGTCATACCAAAAGCTCCGGCTTTTTACCTGAAGAACGTCAATGGTTTGATGAGTTTATCGATACAGGACTTATTGATACTTTTCGTGTGTATGATCAAAGTCCGGAGAAGTATAGTTGGTGGAGCTATAGGGCAGGAGCCAGAGGTAAAAATTTAGGGTGGCGTATAGATTATCATATTATTACGGAAGAAGCTCGCCCACGACTTAATAATGCTGCAATTCTGAGTGAAATAAACTTTTCTGACCATTGTCCCGTTGTAGTAGAAATGAGTTTCTAGGGACAAAAACCTTACTCATTTGAAATACGGGAACTATTAGTTTGTTAAATAGTTTAATTTATTAGAAAAGAAACATTATAGATT
>NZ_JAIXHZ010000138.1:0-3209 GCF_043392705.1 Dysgonomonas sp. Shenzhen-Wh21 | reverse complement strand
CTGTTTTAGATATAACCTATGTAAGATAGTACAAATAGAGTCAACCCCATACACAGATAAAAACATAACCCATACTATACTACTCGTTCTGCAAATCAGAATAATTAATATATATACAATCCAAAAAGCAAGAATAATACTGCCTATATCTCCAGCAAAACATTTTGCCTTTTTTCTATAATTAAAAAAGAGAAAAATAGAACATGCTATAATAGGAAAAATAAGTAAGTCATTGTTAACAAAAGTAATTACACAATTATTCGTATATAAAAATGAAGCAAAAACAACACATGAGTATAGTCCTGTTATTCCATTTATCCCATCCATAAAATTATATGCATTTATAATGCCTATAGAAATAATGAATGCAATTAAAATAACCCACCAAGGATAAATAGAAAAAATATTTAAATCATAAAAAATAACACCAACCGAGAATAATTGAACAAATGCTCTAACTCTACTAGGTAAAGTTCTAATATCATCAATAAAACTCACAAAACCAATAAGAGTGATACCTATAAAAAAATTAAGAGATGAATCTATATTTAGCAGAAAATAGAATAATGCTACAAACCATACTATAATTCCACCACCTCTCATTGTAAGCTCCTTATGAGAACTTCTTTCATTAGGTCTATCTACAATATTATATTTATCGGCCACTTTAAAGTAAATCAGGATAAATATAGTAGATAATATATAACAAGCAAGATATATCATGGTTCAGTTTGAATGCAGATTAAAAGACTTAATTGTTTTTAGAATCCCCGCTGATGTGGATATCGGTAATTGTTTTATATCTAAAGATTCTTTTAGTTTAGAATTGTCTACAATATAAGTTTCCGTTAATTTATTTAATCTAAAACTGTTTAGAGGTAAATGTAAAACATCTCCGACTTTCACACAGAATTTTATCAGTCCTAGAGGTATATTCCATATCTTAGCTTTTTTATCTAATGCTTCACAAATAAGTAATATTAATTCATTGGTCGATATAGGATTGTCATCTGAAATATTATAAATGCCAGATGGGACTGTTGGTAACATGAATATAATTTTATCTATGATATAACACAGATTACCTATTGAAGTAAAAGATCGTTTATTGTCAAACTTACCCAGAGGATAAGGAAATCCTCTATTTATAACATTATACAACAAATTTAAATTACCTTTATTCCCAGGGCCATGTATCATACAGGGACGAAATATATATACTCTTTTATCTCCCCACTCTTTTGATTGAATATATTCCTCCGCTTTTATCTTACTCTCTCCGTATGGGCCTACTGGTTTAGGCACAACGTTTTCTGTAAGCTTTTCACCCTCAACAAAATCTGCTGCTGCTTTAACAGAACTAAAAAAAATGAATGATTTAGAATCCGATACTATAAATTCATCAAATATTTTTTGTGTCAGCCCTGTATTCACAGAAAAATACGATTGGATTTCTGCTTTATTTTTTGTGTCATGAGCTTTGCCTGCAAGATGAATTATTGTATCAATATCATCAAATGGAATTTCGTCCAATTGATTCCATGTATAAAATCTACGATACAAGCCTTCTTGCAATTCGGCAACATCTAAAGCCCATAATTCATACTTTTCTTTTAGATATAAAGCAAGATTGGTTCCGATAAATCCATATGCGCCTGTTATTAATATTTTTTTCATGATTCTAAATCTTTATAAATCCGGAGATGCTCACGAATAACAAAATCTATAGAAAAGTTTTTCTCTGCTAAAATTCTCCCATTGAGCCCCATCCTTGTTCTCTTTTCAGGGTCATTAATGAGATCTTCCATTTTTTCAGATAGAGTCTCAATATTTTTCGCCGGAACTAAGTATCCATTATATCCTTCAATAACACATTCACGACAACCTTCAACATCTGTTGTTACAATTGGTCGTCCAACAGCGCATGCTTCGATTAACGATTTAGGTAGGCCTTCTCTATAAGACGGTAGTACTACAATGTCTGAATTTTTTATAACTGAAAATATATCTTTTTTAAATCCAATCCAATTCAAAAATGGGACATCAATTTCTCTTTTAATATCTTCTTCTTTAATACCCGATAAGTTTATAGTATCACAGTCTCCAACTAACACAAATTCGGCTTTATCTACAACCTTATCCTTAATCTTTTTGGCAGCTTGAATGAATTCGATAATTCCTTTATCATATAACATTCTTGCCGGAAGAATTACTTGTACTCTTTCTTTGGCTATGGGTTTTTCATAAGTAAATTTGTTTAAATCAACACCAGAGCCTTTTATTAAGTGAATCTGGTCTTCTGATACAAAATTAAATTTCATAAACTGATTTATATCATCGGGATTTTGAAATATAAAATGAAATTTTTTGCTTTTAAAAGCCATATTCATCATCGTTCTAATAATTCTCTGTTTGATACCCGTTCTCTCATCCGTAAAATTATAACCGAACCCACTTATTGCATTTACTATTCTTTTTATTCCAGATAACTTTGCAGCCAAACATCCCAACAAACTAGCTTTAAGAGTAACGTGATGAATAATATCAGGCTTTTCTGACTTGTATATTTTATATAAGATCTTTATACATCTAAATTCATGTAAAGGATTTGCTCCGGAGCGCTCAAAATCAACATTTATAAACCTTAGTCCTAGGGCCTCTATCTCTTCTCTCTTTCCTGTATCTTTAGAAACAATAGTTACTCTATAGCCTTTTTCTTTTGCAGCTAAGGCTATGGGTAATCGATGAGACAAGAAGAACCAGTCAACGTTTACGACTATAAAAAGAGCTTTATTCATAAACTAAGCTATTAAATAAGTTGTTCAAACTTCAATTAGAAACTTTATAATCCAATAAATAAAACAACTTTATTGATATTATTTTACAGTATAAATCAGAAATAATTAATTGGATTGTAGCTTAATTATTCATTTCGTTACTCAAAAGAATTTATTCACTCCAAACGACACGTTTAATATAATCGGTATACGACAAAATTATACGAACCACTTTGTCACTAACGTTAGGCATACTGTAATCAGATACAGGACGGAAATTGCGTATTTCTCCAACATTCTGGGACTCCAACTGAATCAACCCCTGATATACACGCTCCGGATTCAACCCAACCATCATTACCGATGCTTCCTCCATTGCTTCAGGCCTTTCATGAGCTTCCCGAATATTCAGAGCTTTAAAATTTAATATTG
>NZ_JAIXHZ010000137.1:0-3317 GCF_043392705.1 Dysgonomonas sp. Shenzhen-Wh21 | reverse complement strand
CGGAAAGACAACAATGGTTGAGATGATGGAAGGATTAAAAAAGCCGGACTCGGGAGAAATTCTCTTGCAGGGTAAAAACTGGCATAAGAATGAAAAGGAACTCCGGGCAATAATAGGTCTATCGTTGCAAGAGACACGCTTTTCAGACAAGCTTACTGTCTTTGAAACATTATGCTTGTTTGCCAGTTTCTTCCGACTTGGGGAGAAACGAGCAAATGAAATTATAGAACTTACCGGTCTGGAAAGTAAGCAAAAATCTATGGTAGGAACACTCTCCGGAGGACAACGGCAACGGCTTGCTTTAGGAGTAGCACTGCTAAATACTCCGCAGATTCTTTTTTTGGACGAACCTACTACAGGACTCGATCCTCATTCACGACTCGATCTGTGGAATATTCTGAAAGAATTAAAAGACAAAGGTGAGACCACTCTTATCCTGACAACGCATTATATGGAAGAAGCTGAATCTCTTTGCGATCATATAATCATTATTGATGAAGGGAAAATATTAAAGGAAGGAAAACTAGAAGAATTGTTAGACGAAAATTCCCGTAACCTCGACGAATTATTTATCAATCTCACAGGTAAAGCTCTTCGAGAGAACGGAAATGTTGTACTGTAAATAACACTTATATACTTTCAATTATGTCAATAAAAGAATCAATCAGAACAAATCAACTATATCAACTCTTCAAGACCCAATTCTTATTAACAATCCGTGAACCGGAAGTTCTTTTTTGGGGTATGATCTTTCCTGTACTCATCTCCATTGGATTGGGTTTGGCTTTTACACAGCAAACAGAATCAAAATTTAATGTTATACTTGTTGAGAAGAATAAAACCGAATTAGATTCACTTCTCCATATTTATGGAAAAAATGCACAGAGTAAAGAAGGGAACATCCTAAATTGGAAAATTAGCAACAAAGAACTGGGTAATACCGTATTTAAGTTCTCTCAAAGCGACTGGAATTCGGCTATCATCTCCTTAAAGAGGGGTGAAGCAGATGTGATTGTTACAGATTCGTTAGGAAAAGCCATTTATCATTTCGACCCGCTCAACTCTCAGTCTCAATTAGCATATATGAAACTTTCAGCATTGGTAAAATCACCCGATTCAACCATGAATGCTGAAAACACCAATATAGAACCATTGACATTACTGGGTGTTCGTTATATTGATTTCCTCATACCGGGGCTAATTGCTTTCGGATTGATGAGTTCTATTATGTGGGGAATTAGTTATACAATTATCGAACGAAGATCTCAGAAGCTGTTAAGACGGATGGTTGCGACACCAATGAAGAAATCTAATTTCTTGTTTGCATTGATGTTTGTACGTATTCTCATGAATGTAGTTGAGTCTCTGATTCTTCTGTTTTTTGCATGGCTAATATTCGATATTCATATACAAGGAAACATCGGAGCATTGATTGTTTTATTTTTGGCCGGCAACCTTGCATTTACAGGAATCGCCATCTTAGTTGCATCCCGTACTACAAAAACAGAGGTCGGCACTGGATGGATTAATGCTGTACAAATGCCGATGATGCTGCTATCGGGTATCTTCTTTAGTTATCATAATTTCCCGGAATGGAGCATCAGTACAATTAAGTTACTTCCTCTAACGGCACTAACCGATGGAATCCGTAGCATTTTTAATGAGGGAGCAGGATGGATGGAAGTGATTTATCCTACTTGTACTTTATCAGCTCTCGGAATTATCTGTTTCGTTATAGGTATGAAACTATTTAAATGGAATTGATTCACACAACCCTTTATCAATCTCATTTACAAAAAACATATGGTTATTACTAATCAAACAATATAGTTAAAGGGTGTCAATCACCCTTTAACTATATGCTATTTTATGCAACTTTAATTAATCTGTGGATTAAATAGCATTTTATTCATTAGTGTTAATTATGAATAAAAGCTTTTCGTCTGAAAATAAAAACAAATAATTTTGAGAGAATATCCCTCTAACTGATAAGAATAATGGCTTCCAAAGTTTTAATTATTGAAGATGACAATACATTCGGAATTGTCCTAAAAAAATGGTTTAATAGAAATGGATTTGACCCATTGGTTAGATCGACTGTAGAAGAAGCTAAAAAAGATTTATTAAAGGTTGATTTCTCGTTAATTATCACAGATCTAAGACTTCCTGATGGAGACGGTATAATGTTATTGACTTGGATCAGAGAGAAGAAAATAAATACGCCGGTTATTGTTATGACGAGCTACGGAGAAGTTCAAAGTGCAGTCTCTGCAATTAAACTAGGAGCTTTTGATTATATGGAAAAACCCATAAACCCGGAAGTCCTAAAATCAAAAATAGACGAAGCTCTAAATCACACTCCAACTCAAATACCAAAGGAAAACCTTTCTACTACACGTATCGTTTATGGCACCAGTGCTTTATCTAAACAAATGTATGAGCATATACAACTCGTAGCACCAACACATTTGTCTGTACTTATTAGAGGAGAAAGCGGAACAGGAAAGGAATATACGGCTAAAATGATACATGATTACAGTCGAAGAAAACAAGCTCAGTTTATAGCTGTGGATTGTGGTAGCCTATCAAAAGAATTAGCCCCGAGTGAATTGTTTGGACATCTTAAAGGATCATTTACCTCTGCTATTGCAGATAAGAAAGGTGTATTTGAGCAAGCAGAGGGAGGAACAGTTTTCCTAGATGAAGTAGGGAACTTGTCATATGAAGTGCAGGTTCAGTTATTAAGAGCCATACAGGAGCGAAAAATACGTCCGGTAGGTTCTGCCACAGACATAAAAGTAGATGTAAGAATGATAGTTGCAACGAATGAAAATTTGGAAACAGCTATCACCGAAGGACGTTTCCGAGAAGATCTGTACCATAGATTAAATGAATTTACACTCATAGTTCCACCCTTGCGCGAGCGAAAAGATGATATTGTTCTTTTTGCAAATAGCTTCTTAACTGATGCCAATAAAGAATTGGAACGAAAGGTGGAGCGGTTTTCGGAAGAATGTATGTCGATACTAAAAGAATACCACTGGCCCGGAAATCTGCGAGAATTAAGGAATGTAATACGTAGAACAGTATTGTTTACGAAAGGAACAGAAATTACGCCAGACCTCTTACCTGAGTTTATCCAAATCCCGAAGCAAACAGAGCAAATCTTATTACCAATAGATGAACGGGAGCAAATTATCAAAGCCTTGAAAATAACAAAGGGAAATAAAACGAAAGCAGCAAACCTACTCAATATTGATGCATTTTATTGTAAAGGGTTTTCCTATCAATATTGAGTAGGTTTGCTGCTTTCGTTT
>NZ_JAIXHZ010000136.1:0-7301 GCF_043392705.1 Dysgonomonas sp. Shenzhen-Wh21 | reverse complement strand
AGCTATTGCCCAGAAAAAGAATTATAAAGTAGTACCTTTGGTAGGGCCTTCTTCCATTCTTCTTTCGCTTATGGCATCGGGGTTTAACGGACAAGGATTTGCTTTTCACGGTTATTTGCCTATTGATGGGTCGGAACGTATCAAGAAAATCAAACAACTTGAAAATCTAATACACCATGAACATCAGACACAGATATTTATAGAAACCCCCTATCGTAAACAAAAGCTGGCCGAGGATATCATCAAGCATTGTACGCCTTCCACAAAGCTGTGCATTGCGATGAATATCACTTGTGAAAATGAGTATATCAGAACTCTCTCAGTAAAACAATGGGCAAAGCAATTACCCGATATGGCAAAACAACTATGTATCTTCCTTTTATATAAATAAGGTAACACCTGCCACTTTTTCATAAAGCTGACAAACAGTAGATTGCAGACAAAAGGTGACAAAAGTGACACTTTTTCATAGTTTTTTAAATGTCACTTTTCTTACTAAAAAGATAATTATGTCAAAGAACAATATCTATTAATAAGATAATATTATTCTTTAAAAATATAGGAAAGAAACAAGTGCTCTACACTATTATTTTTTTGAAGAAAAACTGTCAATAAATATTCTTTATCACGATTTTCTACAATATCAATAGCGGTTTGCTTTTCTATGATTTTACGATTCAATCCGTATTTTTGTAAAAATGGTTTGTCATTCCCTATTTGATACAACAGTTGCTTTCTTTCTCTTTTTTCTATTTTATCGTCCCAAAATCCATGTGGGCGTATCTTAAAGTTACAATAATAGTCTGTTCTTAGTTCTGTAAACAAATCAATACCTCGTGATAATAAGAAGTTGTGCAAAAACAAAAAAATATCTTCTAACCGATAACCATGATGCGGAAGATTATGTAAATTATAATACTGCCCTATTTCATCAAATAGCTCGAAGTAACGATCTTTATAATACGTGTCAGTCAACACCTGCATGGTACGGCTAAACTTTCCGCTATTCCAATATTTTTCGAGGGCATGCTCGGCATCATGTATACGTTCGAGTTCTTCGTGGCTAATATCATTATTCGATTCTATTTCGTATGGAGCTAGAAGGCTGTATTTGTATCCATATTTATCGGCGTTACGTCTAAGCGATGTACCTCTCAGCATCTTTAGAAAGCCTAGTTGAAGTTCTTTTGCCTTCAGGCGAAATACATCATTAAACGACTTTACAAATCGCTCATAAGTCTCGTAAGGTAATCCGGCAATGAGGTCAAGATGCAAATCAATTTTACCGCCATTCATCAGTTTTTGTATATTTCCTGCCAGTAATTCAAAATTCTGCTTACGCCTTACTGCAATATTCGTAGGTTCGTAGGTAGATTGGATACCAATTTCGAATCTGAAATAGTTTTGCGGTAAATTTTTATTCAAGTAATTTATTGATTCGTCAGTGAGCAGGTCTGCATATATTTCAAACTGACAGCTTAATCCCGGACGGTAATGATCAATCAAAAAATCAAATACAAATCGGGTATGTTCCTTATTTAGGTTGAAGGTACGATCAAGAAACTTGATTTGTTTGGCATTACTCCCGATAAAATAAGAAAGATTTTCAACAATATGATGCCGAGGGAAATAACGGACTCCCTTTTCGAGTGAAGACAAGCAGTATTGACACTGATAAGGACAGCCTCGAGATGTTTCGAAATACAGCAATCTGTTTTTCATATTTTCCTTATCTTCTTCCAGTTGGTATGGAGAGGGCAAAGAAGCCAGTTTCTCTAAATCAGCTTTAGCGACAATCCTACTTACCGAACCTTTCTTCGATATGCCATCTATAACGGGTTCACGATTAGTGCTTATAGCCGTAAGCAATTCACCTAGTACAAATTCACCTTCTCCGCTAATCAGGTAATCGACATCCCAATTTTCAATAAAATAATCAGGCTCATAAGTAACCTCGGGGCCTCCTATAATTATAATGGTTTGTGGACTTCTTTCTTTGATTAAATCAATCAAAAGTTTCACCTTTTCCACGTTCCATATATATACACTGATACCAACAACATCTGGCTTTTGTAATAAAAGATCGTCTACAATTGTATTTACGTCTTCTTTTATTACATATTCCTTAAACGAGATATCGAATTTATCTTTGTTGGCTACATACAGCCATCGCAGAGCAAGCGAAGTATGTATATATTTAGCATTGAGCGTGGTTAGTAATACTTTCATTATGTAGATACTATGATTAACTCATAATACATTTATACATCGTGTGCAACTTAATCAATTAAACAATATACCTTACCCTCTGATGATCGATTGAGTCTTGCAAGCTCTAATCTTCATTTTCGAGAATCTGTTTTGCTCTTTCAATAGCAATGTTTATGTTATCACAAATATTTATTTCTCCTATCATATTGGGAATTTCCGACTTCTCTATCATAGCATGCACCTCGGGCCTTACTCCAGACAGTACAACTTGTATTCCGTCCTTCATCGATTTACTGCATAAACCGGTCAAGTTGTGCAATCCGGTAGAATCAATAAATGGGACCAAACGCATCCGAATAATTCTTATCTTGGAGCTTTCTCCAATCTCACGCATGCTTTCATCAAACTTGTTAGCTATACCAAAGAAAAACGGCCCATCTATTTCATATACTTCAACGCCCTCGGGCAATGATAGTATCTCTTCATTTTGCGTAAATTCACTTTCATCGGTCAGGTCTAGTTGATCTTTTATAACAGACACTTGTGAAACCTCATTTATTCGCTTCAAGAATAATACAACAGCTAATAGTAGTCCAACCTCTATAGCTACCGTCAGGTCAAATATTACCGTCAGGAAAAATGTAATCAACAATACGGCAATATCCGATTTCTGATTTCTCAAAAGAGATTTGAATGTACGCCACTCACTCATATTGTATGATACAATAACAAGTATTCCGGCAAGACAAGCCATAGGAATGTATTGAGCCAAGGGCATAAACAGAAGTAAAATAAGCAACAATACCACTGCATGTATGATTCCGGCGATAGGAGTACGTCCTCCGTTGTTAATATTGGTCATCGTACGAGCTATAGCTCCTGTTGCAGGTATACCACCAAACAAAGGTGTCACAATATTCGCCACTCCCTGCGCTATAAGCTCAGTGTTTGAATTATGCTTCTCGCCTCCGATCACACCATCTGCAACCGTCGCCGACAAAAGAGATTCTATAGCCCCAAGCATTGCGATAGTGATAGCAACAGGTAACAAATCTATAATTGCAGCCATATTAATCACCGGAATTTCGGCATCGGGAATTTCGGCCTTTATCCTGAAGCGATCCCCAATAGTATCTATCACTTCTATGCCGACATACGTTTTTAATAGATATACAACTACTGTTATTATTAAAATTGCGACGAGCGACCCCGGAACCTTTTTCACAATGCGGGGAGTCATTACAATTATAAATATACTGGCTATGCTTATAAGTGTATTCCACCAGTTGATCGTTCCAAAATATTTAAAATACATTATCCATTTTCCGATAAAATCTCCGGGTAGTTTTTCACCGCCAAAGTTCAATCCGAAAACATCTGCTATCTGGGTTGTAAATATAGTAACGGCGATACCGCTTGTAAAACCTACAATAATAGGATATGGTATAAATTTTATAATCTTCCCTAGCTTAAACACACCTAAAAGGACGAGTATAACACCCGAGATAATAGTTGCAATAATAAGTCCCTTGATGCCATGGGTTTGAACAACTCCATATACAATAACGATAAAAGCTCCTGTTGGTCCCCCAATCTGTACCCGACTTCCACCCATGAACGATATAATAAATCCGGCAATAATGGCGGTTATAATACCCTTTTCGGGAGTAACACCCGATGCTATACCAAAAGCCAAAGCAAGAGGCAGGGCAACAATGCCGACTATAAGGCCAGACATCAGGTCGTTTATGAATTTTTCTTTATTGTATGTTCTTAAGGAAATAAATAGCTGAGGAGTAAAGTCTTTTAGGAAATCTTTTTTCATAACAAACGAGGAATGGATTAATGTGATTTATTATTTGCTATAAAATACATAAAAAATATAACATTCTGAATTACAATATTTAGAAGCACTTATATAATTTCTTCCAACGATGCAATAGCAAGTCCTGATGTTCAATTTTCAGGGCACAAAGGTATAAAATCATTTGAATTCTTTCTTAGAAAAGGATTTTAAATATTAAATTTGTAAAAATCATTTTTTAAAAACTATCATCAAAGTTATGGAAAAAAGTATTAAAGGCACAGAAACAGAAAAATGCCTACTCAAATCTTTTGCCGGAGAATCACAGGCAAGAATGCGTTACACAATGTTTGCAAGCACTGCGAAAAAAGAGGGATATGAGCAAATAGCAGCAATATTCCTCGAAACAGCAGATCAGGAAAAAGAACATGCAAAACGTATGTTTAAATTTCTAGAAGGCGGTATGGTTGAAATAACAGCCATGTATCCTGCCGGAAAAGTTGGTACTACCGAAGAAAATTTAATTGAAGCAGCAGCCGGAGAACATGAAGAATGGGCTATTGATTACCCTGCATTTGCTGAAATAGCAGAGAAAGAGGGATTCAAAGAAATTGCAGTAATGTACCGAATGATAGCAAAAGTAGAGAACATGCACGAAGACCGTTACAAAGCGCTATTGGCTCGTGTACAAAGCAATGGCGTTTTCTCTCGCGAAGAAGCTATCGACTGGCAATGCCGCAACTGTGGATTTGTAATCAAAAGCAAGGTGGCACCCAAGACATGTCCTGCTTGCCTTCACCCACAGGCTTATTTCGAGCCACTTAAATGGAATTTCTAAACAGAAATTTTAATTAGATTTCGCAAAAAAAAAGAAAAAAGGGAATTAGTTTTACTAGTTCCCTTTATAATTTTTAATACCCGACTATTTATTTTTAGCCCAGGTAACTTTTCAATAATTTGCTTCTCGAATTTTGTCTTAAACGCTTAATTGCTTTCTCCTTAATTTGACGTACACGCTCACGTGTCAATTGAAACTTATCTCCAATTTCTTCAAGGGTCATTTCTTGATACCCAATACCGAAGAACATTTTGATAATCTCACTTTCCCTTTCTGTCAATGTTGATAATGCACGTTCGATCTCCTGCTGGAGCGATTCGTTTATCAACTTACGGTCTGCAATTGGGGCGTCATCATTTACAAGTACGTCTAACAGACTGTTGTCTTCTCCTTCAACGAAAGGAGCATCCATCGAAATATGTCGTCCTGAAACTTTTAGCGAGTCGGCGATTTTATCAACCGGTATATCTAATTGCTCTGCTAGCTCTTCTGCCGATGGCTTGCGTTCGTTTTCCTGCTCAAACTTAGAAAATGCCTTGCTGATCTTATTCAGCGAGCCTACCTGATTGAGCGGAAGGCGTACGATACGCGATTGTTCCGCTAAAGCTTGCAATATAGATTGGCGAATCCACCATACCGCATAACTGATAAATTTAAACCCTCTGGTTTCGTCGAATTTTTCCGCAGCTTTGATTAGTCCCAAATTTCCCTCATTAATTAAGTCGGGCAAGCTTAATCCCTGATTCTGATATTGTTTTGCAACAGATACCACAAATCTAAGATTGGCTCTTGTAAGTTTTTCGAGTGCTGCTCGGTCACCTTTTTTAATAGCCTGCGCTAACTCTACTTCTTCCTCGACCGTAATTAGATCTTCACGTCCAATTTCTTGTAAATACTTGTCTAATGACGCGCTCTCGCGATTAGTAATTGACTTTGTAATCTTTAACTGCCTCATATACAGATATGTATAATAAAATACCCCAAAAATGTTTGCAAATATAGTAAAAAAATACTAGATAGTCACCATCAACAGTCTGGTTTTATTGTTGAATGGCTTAAATAGTACTTATTAAAAAGAATATTATTTTGTACTTCATAAAGTTTATACATATAAATAACGCTTAAGTAACATTATTGTTTTGAACTTAAGCGTTATTTATATTTTAATACGAATATGATACTTATTCGCTAAGATCTACCGCATAATATTTCCTTGCACCGGATGGGGTTATTCCGGATATAAACAATACTTTATCCTGACTGCCTGCTGTTGATGTGATAATGTTTTCTACCTGACTTGGAGATGATACAGGTTGATTATTTATCTTCTGAATAATAAAACCTTTGCTTATTCCTTCTTTGTAGAATTTACCACCATTGTCTACACCTGCTACTTCAACACCATAGCTTACGCCTAAGTCTTTCTTCTTGTCAGCCGATAGCTCTTTGAAGGCAGCACCTACAGCAGCTATACCGTCGCCTTTTTTGACTACAGATGTATTGCCCGAACTATTTTTAAGTGTAACATCATAAGTCTTAGTAGAGCTTCCTCGGATTATATCTACTTTTACCTTATCTCCCGGACGGAACCTGTTTACCTGATCTTGAAGTTCACTCACTCCCTTAACCTTCACGCCATTGATAGCTGTAATCACATCACCTTCTTCCAATCCTGCTTGTTTAGCCGGGCTCATTTCAGCAAATCCACCAACATAAGCACCTTCATTTGCTTTAAGGCCTTTAGTTTTGTCCGGATTAGCTTCCTTCGCTACAGAAATATCCTGAATCATAACACCCAACACTGCACGTTGCACAGTACCGTATTCTTTTATATCTGCTACAACTTTTCCTGCAATAGAGATAGGAACAGCAAAACCATATCCAGCGAAGTCACCTGTTTGTGAATAAATGGCCGTATTGATACCGACTAGTTCTCCGTTTGTATTCACAAGTGCACCACCACTGTTTCCTCTATTAATAGCAGCATCTGTCTGTATAAACGATTGGATATCTCCACTATTTGCACCGATACCTCCACGACCTTTAGCGCTTACAATTCCGGCGGTTACTGTAGATGTCAGGTTGAAAGGATTCCCTACTGCCAACACCCATTCTCCTACTTTCAAGTTATCTGAATTACCAAATGGTATATATGGAAAATCATTCCCTTCTATTTTCAGCAAGGCAATATCTGTCTGCGGATCTGTACCTATTAGCTTAGCTGTAAACTTCCTATTGTCGTTCAATGTAACCTCTATCTCATTTGCCTTGTCAATCACGTGATTGTTAGTAACAATATAACCATCTTTTGAGATAATAACACCCGAGCCAAAGCCTACACTAGGTTGGGGAGTACCAAAATCCTGTCCTCTATCCCCAAATCCGAAGAAATATTCGAATGGATCAATTGCTCTTTGACGTCCTTGTACAGGAGCCTGAGATTTTACT
>NZ_JAIXHZ010000135.1:0-10169 GCF_043392705.1 Dysgonomonas sp. Shenzhen-Wh21 | reverse complement strand
CAATATTAATACTAATATTTCAACATATCCCTTAGGGTGGTAAATACAAACCAAGAGCATTAATAAAATGCTCTTGAATATGTATATATTTTTATTTGTATTTACCACCCTAAGGGATATGTTGAAATATTAGTATTAATATTGAATCGGTTGGTCTTCTTCTTTATTTACACCGATCATATCTATTTCGTCTGTAACTCCAATACCATCCAATTGGCTTCTATAACTGAAGTACATAACACCCAATACTATTATTAGTATAGGGCTCAACAACATGCGAGCTGTGTAACTCAAAGAGTATGTAAGGTATATATATATTTCGCTGGTAAGAAAATCTATTCCTAATAGATTACCGATCATCGTGCCATATACCGGAAGTGTAAACACAAAACCAATAACACTGGCTATAATAGAAAAAATGGTTATTAATGCCGAAGATATCCACCAATGATGGCGGACAAGATCAATACTCCGCTGAAAAGTTTCTACCAGACCCTTTTTCTCTACTATATATGTATAGAAATATAGTGAAAGGTATACCGAAATAATCAGCCCAGGAATCAAACACAATATCCAACCTGCAGAAATCAGAATCCCATAGATGATAGAATAACCGAACAAAGGAAGTGCTACTTGCTTTACTTTTGTCCACACATCCTTACTATCTACCGTGCCATCTTTCGATTCGGCATATAATGCCATATAGCACACAGGATAAAGTGACATTAAATATCCTGCTACCATCATAATAAATATACCAAGAAAAAATCGCCAATCAAATAGTGATCGAAAAATTGCAAATGGATCGTCTTCATATTCGCCAATAGATGTCATACCCATATTGGAAAAAGACAGTAAATTCATAAGAAAATATGTAGCAATAAGTGTAATAGGTATAAATACCAATATACCCTTTAAGATTGCTCCATAATTTTGCTTAATGAATGCAATTGAAGTATCAAAAATACCGCTAAAGTCACGGCTTTGATATAACTTGATCTTTTGTTGTTGTTTCATTTGTTTTTTTATTGATGTAATAAGGATAATAGATAAAATACCATATAATAAATAAGGCCGACAAGCCTATTATTGTCAGATTAAAGTAAACCGGCATTTCGGTCAAACGAGTCAGATAGCTCTCGATAAAAGCCGCTACAATAAAAACGGGAATCAGTGCAACAACTATTTTCACAGCATCTTTTGCTCCTCTCTGTAATGACACTATGCGTTTGTATGTACCGGGAAATAAAATACTATTGCCCAATATAAGCCCTGCACCTCCGGCTATTACGATTGCTGATATTTCTAATGTCCCATGCAACCAAATGGATATAGCCGAAGTAAACAACAAACCTTTCTTAAAGAAAAAGTATTGAAAAACACCCAGCATTACACCATTGGAGAATAAGATATAAACTGTACCCATAGAAAATAAAATGCCACCGACGAATGCATAAAATGCAACTCCAATATTATTTGTTGCGATGCCGAAAAACATAGGCGCCTCATCCGAGCTTTTATATATAGCCATCGGATCACCGCTCTCTATATTCTCGAGAGTTTGATTTACATATCCGGGACTTAATATCTGACTAGCGAAGGCTGATTCTTGTTCTAAAGAAAATATCCCAAGCAAAACACCTGCAAACATCGAAAAAAAAGAATAAAGCATGTGTCTGCGATATTTGTACATGATAAGAGGAATTTCTTCTTTCCAGAAACGAAAAAAGCGTCCTTTCTCTTTTTTCTTATACTGGTATATATTGATAAAATAGCGCCCTGTAAGTTGATTTAGATATTTTACTGTTTGCGACCGCGGGTAAAACGTACGCGCATAAGATAAATCATCCGTGAGTTCAATGAAATTATCCGCTAATATTTCAGCCGGAATATCTTTTTCCTTGGTCTGGATATCTATTTCTTGCCACTTATCTCTATTTTGCTTGACAAATGCGGCCTCTCTCATCAAAAACTACAAGTTTGCATTTATAATATATTGTTTCAGCACAAATATAGCTCTTTGGTTAAAAAGAATGAAAAATTTGTACTATATAATCATACAAAAAACATAAATTTGTTCTTTATTTTTAGTGTTTATGATAATAGAAGTACAAACAACCCAAAACGTAACAATAGACTACGAAACAGCCGGTGTCGGATACAGACTTTTAGCTTATATTCTCGACTGGGTTGTAATTTTAATTTGGTATTTAGGTTGGATTGGAATTATATCTCTTTTCTCCCAAGCCGGATTATGGAGTGCGTTTGATGGTAATACTGCCATGATATTTATAATTATAATAATGGCTTCCCCTGTACTTTTCTATGACCTCTTATTCGAAACATTAAATAAAGGACAAAGCATTGGCAAAATGATCGTAAAAATACGAGTTGTGAATGTCGATGGTACTGTTCCATCCGGAAGTTCTTATCTCTTAAGATGGTTATTCCGCTTAGTTGATTTTACGTTTACAGAGGGTTTTCTGGCTATCATAATGATTGCAGTTACAAAAAAGTCGCAGCGGTTGGGTGATTATTTGGCAGGAACAACAGTCATAGACCTCAGATTGAACGCACGAAACAAAGAGTTAAAGCTTTCTGATCTTGATTTTCATGAAGACTATAAAGTTACCTATAAAGATGTGCTTGACAAGTTATCCGACAGAGACATTCAAACGATTACTTCTATCATAGATGACCAACGCATGCAATACAACGAATACTTTAACCAACGTTTGGCTGACAGAATAAAATCGATTACAGGCTATGAATATGATGGTCCTGACAGAATTTTTCTTCGAAAAGTAGTCACCGACTACAATTATTTAGCGGTACAAGAAGTATAAATAATTATCAGGTAATATTAAGTTCAAGAGTCTCTCCTTCTTTTATACGCTTTAGGTGACAAAACAACAATTCACCGTTTTCATCTCGTAAGTGCATACCGTTTCCTTCGCAATAACGAAAGTATTTGCAGTCTTTACATTCACCTTGCTTCATCCATCTACGATCTCGAAAGGGCTGATAGCGATTCGACCATATTTCCCAAAAGCTATCTTTATATATATTTCCCTGCGTAAAATTTGATCGCAGATTAGGACACGCCGAGATAGAACCATCAACAAGTACCGATGCAATATTGATACCGGCATGACAAAAATAGAAATGATCTCGGATCTCTGTTTCATAATTGCCAACAAAACCTTCGCAACCATAACTGAGGTTTATAAGACCTTCCTTACGAGTGTGTTTTATAAATTCAAATAATTGCTTAAACTGAATCGGGGATAATTGTAGCTCCTTATGATCGGCAGCTCTTCCGATAGGGAACACAGTAAAAATACGCCATGATTTAACACCGGTATCGATGAGTAGCTTTTTCAAATCATTGAGTTGAGAGAATGTATCTGCCGTAACACAAGTAACAACATCGAATACAATATCTTTAGTCTGCGCCAGCATCGAAATAGCATTAAATGCCATACGAAAGCTATTCTTATTTCCACGCATTATATTATGTCTCTCCTCAAGTCCATCGAGGCTTATTGTCACCGATCGCAAACCGGCATCAAGAAGGCTTTTCAATCTTTGTTCCGATAAAAACAACCCGTTTGACACCATCCCCCACGGATATTCCCTTTTGTACAACTCCCGTCCGCAAGCCTCAAGGTCGTTACGCATCAATGGCTCGCCACCTGTTATAACAATCATTGTATCATGAGGATTAACATGAGGGGTAACTTCATCTACCACTCGCAGAAAATCTTCCAAGGGCATATCCTTTTGCCTCATATCTTTGTGACAATCGCTGCCACAATGCTTGCATGCCAAATTGCATCTCAAGGTACATTCCCAAATGAGATAGTTTAATTTATGTAGAGATGTCTGATTCTTTTTATGCTGACGAAACAGCTCTAAACCTAAACGCTTTCGGAAGGGAATGTCGTCTACACTCATTATTTTTCAGGATTAGATGAGTTAAGCTTTACAGTACCCAAATCCTTTGTCGTTTCACCGACATACCAACCACCACTACCATTGGTAAAGCTCGGATTATCAAACCTCACAGTATCTATCACTGTTTCCAATAATCCGTTTTTCTCCCCATCGATATCTTCGTATTTTATAACAAACTTCTGACTAGTTGGAAAGTCTTGAATCGATACATTAAATAATCCTTTCACATCGGTTTTTACACTATCTACATAGCGTACTTTACCTGTATCATAACCATTTTTAATTACCCCTAGTGCAACTTTAAGCCCCGAAACTTCTTTATCACCATTTTCCACCTTGCCTTTCACAATAAATTTAGCAGATGGAGTTCCATACTCAACTTTAGGATCAACGGTTGAGCATGAATGATAACCTAGAAAAATGAGAACAAAAGATAAAACCTTTGAATACGCAGAAAGAAGCCTAATTTTCATAATATATCTGTTTTATAAGTATAGATTTAGTTGTCTATATATTACGATGCATATAATGCACAGAAAGTTGCATGAATAATTATTTCTTTGCAGATGGCTTAGCTTTTCCCCGAGCACTTACCTTCGGCTTTGCTACAGGTTTCGGACTCTCAAGTTTAGTTTCAGTTGCTACACTTTTAGGCTTCTCTGTTGCCTTGGGCTTTGCCATTGTAGGTTTTGTTTTAGGCTTTAACAGAATTTCGAGCTTTTCAATTTTGTCTTCCAGCTCTTCTATTTCATTTGCCTGATTGTGAATGGTAGTGAGCAATGCATTAAGCTCCTCATTATCAATAGAGCTAGGAAATTCGGCTTCTACCCTTTCCTTGAAGTCGCTCAATACATTCATATAAGTATTAAATGCTTCGTATGGAGATGAATATGGGCTAAATGGCAACGCATTTTTTGTTCCCATATAATAAAAATGATCACTCGATTGCAAATATATCCAGTCTTGTAATATCCGTCTCGATTGACTCAGGCGAACACGTTCCGCTATTTCATACAACTTATTGAATGCTTCTTCTTGCAATGTATTACCCAACCATGCCGAAACATCTTTTTCTTCACCTACCCATGATATAGGATGCATAGACGAAATAGAATCTACAGGCTTCATCGTCTTAAATATTTCTGATGGGGTAGCAAATCCGATGTTATTCTCAGCAGCAAAACGAGGCAATACTCTCATAAATTCGAATATACCGGAGCTTTTCTTTTGGAAATTACCTAATGCTTCATAATTCATAAACAGATTGATAACCTGTTCCTCTTTTGGCGTATTAGCCACCCAGGAAATAAATTTATCGGCAGTAAGCGGATACTCATTCCAGCTATAGTTCGAAAAACGAGTTGCAATATCGTCACTGAATTTTGAATTACGTAGCAGCAACTTCAATTTTGGCTCTTCTGCTGCTTGATAAAGATAATTAGGACTTTTCCATCCGAGTGTTCGCTTAGCACCCTCGGTTAATATTCCTGTATAGCCCATTTCATAGACTAAGTGTCCAATTTCGTCAGAGTATATCAATTCTGTGTTGCGAAATACCTTTGGACGTTGCCCAAACAGGCTTTCTATCTTATTGCTATGCTCATTTACTTGCTTCTTGAACTCTTCAGGATCTACCAAAGAAGCCAAAGAATGTCCTTGTGTTTCAGTCAAAAACTCAACACAGCCTGTATCTGCCAACTCTTTGAACCCGTCAATAACCTCAGGAGCATATATTTCCATCTGATCTAAAGCCACGCCCGAAATAGAGAATGCAACCTTAAATTTGCCTTCGTATTCTTTTATCATCTCAAGCATCAACCTGTTGGCAGGTATAAAAGAAACCTCAGCCACCTGTTGCATAAAATCCTCATTGGCAAAGTCATCATAATAGTAATGATCGCCGCCAATGTTGAAAAATCTATAGCGTTTTAGCCTGTGAGGCTGATGTATTTGGAAATAGAAACATATATTTTTCATAATGTATTTTGTTTTTTATTATCGACATAGACTGTTATAAATATCCCTTACCTTTTGTCCGGCATATTCCCATTTTATATTATCCACCTCTTCTTTCCCTTCTCTGCTAAGGAATTCAGACATGGCATCGTATGTACAAATAGAATATATAGCATCAGCCATAGCCTCAACATCCCAATAGTCAATCTTCACTGCTTTATCTAAGATTTCGGCACAGCCGGATTGTTTAGATATGATAGTGGGAATACTACACTGCATAGCTTCTAGTGGAGAAATACCAAAAGGCTCCGAAACCGAAGGCATTACATATACATCGCTCCGTTTGAGCATTTCATATACCTGTTTTCCTTTTAGGAATCCTGTAAAATGAAATTTATCCGATATCCCTCTTTCGGCTGCAAGATAGATCATACGTTCCATCATATCGCCGCTACCGGCCATCACGAATCGTATATGCTTTGCCTTTTCAAGTACACGAGCCGCAGCTTCCACAAAGTACTCCGGCCCTTTTTGCATCGTGATACGCCCCAAGAAAGTTACAACTTTATCCTTACCTTTTTGAGGCTCTATCGCGACAATCTCGGCACTTAATGGTTCTACTGCATTGTGCACAGTAGTTACCTTTGCAGGGTCTTGATGATATTTTTCAATTACTGTTCGCCGGGTCAGTTCACTCACACAGATAATATGATCTGCGTAGTCCATCCCGTTTTTTTCCATTTGATAAACTTGCGGGTTTACCTTGCCTCGGCTACGGTCAAAATCTGTTGCATGCACATGTATAACCAAAGGTTTTCCCAAAACATTTTTGGCATGTATTCCTGCGGGATAAGTCAACCAATCATGTGAGTGTATTATATCATAATTATGAGTGCGTGCAATCACTCCGGCAACAATAGAATAATTATTTATCTCCTCCAGCAAATTGTCGGGATAACGTCCCGAGAACTCGATACAACCCAAATCATTTGTATGCAAATAATTAAAATCGCCATAAATATGATCACGTAGATTATAATACTCCTGAGGGTCCATATATTTGGACAGACGCTCGCTTACGTAGTCCCAGTATACCTCACGCCAGGCTACAGGGGTATTGCATGCTCCTATTATTTTCAGAAAACTCTGGTCTTCATCGCCCCAGGGTTTAGGTATAACAAATGTAATCTCCATATCAGGCTGCAAAGACATACCTTTTGTCAATCCATAACTGGCTGTTCCAAGCCCGCCTAATATGTGGGGAGGAAACTCCCATCCAAACATTAATGCTTTCATATATTTTAGTTCGAAACTATTCTGTTAATTTAACAATCTAAATCATATTGCATATAGAGGTATTCTTTATCATTCAATATTCATCTCCAAACATTTTCTGAACATTGAGAGCAGTTATTATTCCGGCAACATTTATGGCATAAGAAATCTGCCCATGTCCGAAATAAGGGATACTGCCATCATATACAGAAGATAAAGAACCTATGCCATCGTTAGACATTTCATCCTCAACACCAATCAAAAGACGGTCGAGAAAAGACAATCCACTCTGCTGAAATATTTTAAGGTAAGCTTCCTGATATGCCCGCAGCAGCCACGGCCATGCCGCACCATTAAAAGCACTGTAGAGGCGATCATATATTGAGCCTTCACATCTCGGACGAAAGCCAATGCTCTTCGGACTAAGGGAACGAATGCCTTTAGGTGTAAGTAATTCTTTAGTTACTATATCAATTATACTTTTACTTTGTCGCTTACCCAGCAGTGGGTAATCGACAGCTATAGCCAATAACATATTTGGTCTGACACTCCAATCGACGAAATTACCCACAACATAATCGTACAGATAGCCACCATCGTTAAGAAAGACTTCCAAAAATGATGTTTTGGTTATCTCAGCCAATAGAGCCATCTTTCTTTCCAGCTTCGGATTATCTTGATTGCGTGCTATTTCTTCATTAAACTTAAGTGCATTATACCAAAAAGCATTAACCTCAACCAAACACCCTGTACGAGGAGCCAAATAAAGTCCGTCCGAAATCTTATTATGCATCCAACTCGGATAACCAACTTTATTGTCTACAGTAAGTAACCCATTCGTTAATGGTTTCAAGTTAGGGTGATTGCCTTCTTGTATAAAGCTTACTATCTGGCTAACCAGACTAGCATATTTCAAATAAAAACGCTCAGAATCGCACATCTGAAACTTTTTAAGGGCACGTATCACCCATAAAAGTACATCTGCATCGCCTATATCCTTCAAAAATCCGGTAATAGGTTTCCCCTCCATAAATTGCAGAATTGTAGGAATAGCAGTATCAACAATCTCTTCAAAAGCATCTTTCTTGCCAACTCCTAGTGTAAGTCCTTCCAAAGCCATAAATTGCTCTCGGGTCTTAACCTCACCCCAAGGATAACCATTCAGTAAATATAGTTCATCTTTAGTAGGACGATAATAAAACTGATGTGCTGAATTTTTCAGACAGTTGTAGAATGAAGAACGAGGGGTACGCTCTTTTATACCCTTTTCAAACGAGAAAACCAGCTTATTCGTATCTACGTGAATATCACTTGCCGAGAATATAACTGACTCACCTTTCTGTATGGGTAATTCGAAGTATCCGGGCACATACAAATCTTCTTTGTATGGTAATCCGTGATTCATATCCTGCATATATTCTACACCTTTATACCAGTTGGGCTCAAAGACGAAATTTACAGGCTTATTAAACTGCATAAACAAATCGGGATAACCGGTATACATACACATACTGATGCCATTTTCAACTTCCTTATATCCAAGTTCTGCTATCGGATTCTCTTCCGTTAATTCGTTCACATCTCTAAATGCCAAGAAAGGCTTGAAGCGCATCGTTGTAGGCGAATGAGCATCTATCAGCGTATATCTGATAAAAATAGAATTATCCTCTAAAGAAAACATCTTCTCTTTAGATAAAATCACCCCCCCTACTCTATATATCGTTCGCGGCAACGAGTCGCAATCAAATTCTCGTATATATTTATGCCCCATCGGGCTATAATTATTTCCATCATATTTATGTATCCCCAGATTGAAATCCGCACCATGCTGTATTACAGTTTCATCTAAGGATGATAGCAATACATGATTTGTATCACCCAAACGGGGTACAGGAAGAACGAGTAGTCCGTGTTGCTTTCGTGTGTTACACTCTACTAATGTTGTACAGTGATATGCTCCCCTCCGGTTTGTTCTCAAAATCTCACGATAAAGCGAGTATTCGAGGTTAACCATCCGCGATTTATCAAATTTGAGGTAAGCATTGGTCTTTTTATAATTGTAATCCATAATGTTACTGATAGATTTTCGGTATTTAATATGTCAACAAACAAGCTATATAAATTCAAACTCGTTTATACAACAAGCTTTTTTGTTCTTAAAGATATGAAAAATGTAAACAAAAAGCGAAGCTTTAGGATATTTTATTAACATTCCCTTATATACACTAATATTCAAATGAATAGACGTCTCTCTATTTAGAATAATTATATATAATAAACGCTTCCTTCTAAAACACACAAATAATTATCAATAAATACTTTATACGCAAATATTAACAAAGAGTACTTTAACTTATCTCAATAAAGTATATCTATTGATAAGTATTTTATATATTTGTACTCCGAAAAAAGGTAAAGTAAAAATTTTGAAATAAAAACAAGTATATGCTTTCATTTATTACCTGGGATGTAAACCCTGATGCTTTTGCTATATTGGGACGAGAAATACGATGGTATGGAATACTTTGGGCTACCGGAGTACTGCTAACAACTATTGTTGTTCAAAAAATGTACAAAGCGGAGAAGCTGCCTGAGAAATGGTTCGATTCGTTATTCATCTATGTTCTCACGGGCCTCATTATCGGAGCACGACTGGGGCATTGTTTATTTTACGACCCGGTATACTACCTAAGCAATCCGTTAAAGATGCTGATGGTATGGGAAGGCGGTTTATCGAGCCACGGAGGAGCAATAGGCATGACTGTAGGTATATGGCTATTTTCGGTCAGAGTTACCAAAAAGAGTATGATATGGGCTCTTGACCGATTGATAGTAGGTGTTGCCATTGGTGCAACATGCATCCGTTTGGGTAATCTAATGAATTCTGAAATATACGGAGGAACGACAACTCTTCCTTGGGGTTTTAACTTTGTGCGCGATCCGCATTGGCATTTCCCAATAGCAGAAGGTGGTGCAAACGA
>NZ_JAIXHZ010000134.1:0-4946 GCF_043392705.1 Dysgonomonas sp. Shenzhen-Wh21 | reverse complement strand
TCTCAACTTCAACTACTTCAAAGTAGTCCAACAAACCTTCGGGTAATAATAATTCATAGCCACTTTCCATTAAACAAAGTTAGGAAAAATTATATCTCCACAACTTTTAGGAAAGAGCCCTTTTTTTGTCTTATAGGTTTAGGTTATTAAAGTAAAGATTGTTTATTTAAAAAATTGGTTATGAAAAGGTTATTAATTTTAGTTGTAGCTGTGCTTGGATTAGGAGCCAGCTCTTACGCGCAAAACGATTATGATGTTCTTTGGGTATTGAACAACAAATCAACATTCGAAAGTGTTGCAGAATATGTGAATGCAACTTCCAATCAGAAAGAATACATGAGAGCTATCTTCTATGATTCTACTGAAAAACTAAAAAGCGCGTTGATTGACAATGATAAAGAAGCAGCAGAAAAAGCGCTATTCTTTAACTTGGCTAACGTAAGATCAGTTTTGTCTGAAAAACAGTATAGAAAGTATTTGACAATATTAAATACTACTATCAACGATCAGCAAGGCAAGTACATGGCTAGCAAATGAGAAAAACAAGATTGAAGATAGAGGATGTTTCTTAAATAGAGACATCCTTTTTTATTTTATCCTTCTTCATCTTATCAATCATCCAAATCAGTAGCAAATAGATTGGCATAACAACAGGATATAGCAAAAAGATAAGGAATACATACCCATGCCTTCCCGAAGCATATTCTCCTATCACCATATCTATTAAAGAATATGACCACACATATAAACACAAATAAAGAATAGGTGCTAAAATGCCTCCAACTATTACGACAGGGGAAAAACGTTTTGTTGGCTTCCTGATCCGATATCTTAGAGTAAGATAAACATGTACAACACCGAGTACTAGAATAAAAGCAAGTACTAACCAGTGTCCAATTGCTACAAAAACATTAGCAAACCATCCTAATTCGGGTGTGTACGTTATAACAAATTCGTCTGACGGTATCTCCGAAAAATACAAGTGTGTTACAGCATCGGTAAGACTCGTTTTTTCAGCAGGCAAATTCGTTTCGAATGTGCCGTCCAGCCCTGTTATATCTATCTCAATATCCAGTCCTCCGAATGTACGCCAAAAACGAGCCGGCGCAAGATTGTACCTCAACGTAAACTCTCTAACAGGATTACCGACATACACATTCGCACGCACTGTATACTCCACCCTGATAGCATGCTCACCCTCAGAGAGACCGACTTCAAAATATTTCAGTCCGATCAAATTCGGAACATTCTCCTGCGAGTATAAGAGATGATTATCCAAAGAATCTATCCACGAAAGAGCCGCCTTGTTTTCATACGAAGAAGGTACTTTTGAGACCTCAGCTTCTTTATCATCTACTCACACACGAAAGCCATCGTCTTGCGAAACATCCGTCATCGTGTCAAAAATGAGGGGAATCTGCTTCCCTGCCCTATCTGATTTAATTGTATAGATCACCGTATACTTAGCTGTATAAAAATCGATAATGCGGACATGTAAAGACTCATGCAGAATATCTATATCCTTGCTCGAATAAGCCTCACTCATCGGATTGCCTCCGATCCACGGAGACGCCATATTCGCCGAAGCGGATACGTAAGCAATTATAAAAGAGAATAGCAGGAGATATTTTTTTAGCATAGTTTTGTAAAACATTTATTTAAGGTTATTTATAAGATAACCTTTCGTAGGAAATATCTGATTGAGTTGCTTTTTTACAGCTTGCTTTTCTTCGGCTGTAGCCTGAGAACAGATGCGTACTATTTCATCCAGTTTGGTTTCTCCGATAATTAATAACAATGGAGAAGAAGGACGTGAATCATACAATTTCTGCAAGTCTGCCATTGCTTCTATAATACGTATTCTTCCACGTGAAGCGTTGGCTGCCATTTCGTCCAACCCATTGCGATGATAATTGTACCAGAAAGAATGAAAGGCTTTAGAGCTCTCATCGGTAAGAGCCACAGCAAGATCATACCTGTTATCATTCTTGCCGGAGAAAGGCTCCCACCCTTTTGTATTCAACGACTGAGCCATATTCGCTATTTCCATCGCCCTCGCAAAATACGGAGCACCTCCATTTAAGGAAAAGGAATCGAAATCGAGCCCTATCACAACATAAGCATAAAAGGATATTACTGCCACCAAATTATTAGAAAGTGTAATATTGCTCAAGTCGAGAGATTCCCCCGGTGTATAATTAAACTCAAACTTAGTATCTCTATAGTTGATTAGAGTAGTTATATATGTCGAATTATATACAGGACGGCGTGAAGTAACCTGCATTTCTGCAACAAAACTATTATCCGAAGTCATTTCACTTATCGAAATATTCACAGAGCAATCAATACGCTCATTTCTGTTGAACGAGGTATTTGTCCATGTCTGATCATTCAACAACTGATTGAGTGAGCTCTCCATTGCCGAAAACAAGTTTTGGTTTGCCGCAGGAACCTTACTGCTGTTTATGGTTAACTTGGCATTCAACTCCTGTGCCTCTATGTCAGCAAAAGAGATTATTGCAGATATTATAAATAAAGTCAGTCTTAACATACTATTCGAGATTATATGTAATACTCAATACCTTAAACTCTGTCCGGCGGTTTACCTGATCAGCCATCTCCTGTTGCTCTGGGGTGAGCCCTTCAATAAACTCCTCATTCAGTATATCACCTTCTTTCAGAAAGTCATACTTCTTTACAATAGCTTTTGTTACTGTCTTAGGTTCACTTTTTCCTTTACCCACAGCCGTCAAACGATCCTTAGATATTCCTCCCGCTATCAGGTAATTGACCACAGACTCAGCTCTTCGTTGCGAGAGTTTAATATTATATTCGTCCGACCCTTTTCTGTCAGCATGAGCCGAAAGTTCGATTGTCACATTCGGATTGGTATTAAGCAAGTCGATCAAACCATCCAATTCCTTTTTAGACTCGGGGAGCAAGGTCGCTTTATCAAACTCATAGAATATATTTTCCAATACCACCGGCTTATTGATCGGAGTAAGGATGAAATCTAACAGGTAGGTTGAATCCTTCTCTACCGCTAGAGTTTTGAGAGACATACGTGTATTCAGATGATCTTTGGCACTTGCCAGAAATACATAGTCTACCCCTTGCTTTACGTCCATTTTGTAAGTCCCGTCATTCTTTCCGGGAAACCTCATATTCGTTCCGTCACGCCCTACCACACGTATAGTGGCATTGGTTACAAACTCATCGTCTGTATCCACAATATACCCTTCGGCTACGGTGGTTATTATCGGGTATGCAAAAGAATATATATGATCAAATCCTTTTCCGTCGCCACGATTGGAGCTAAAGAACCCACTTTCTTTGTTTCCTTCGAACGTTATACCAAAATCATCTGCCTGAGAGTTTATAGGGAACTTCATATTCTCTACCTTCCAGCCTTTAGACTTTTTATCGTATTCAGCCTTATATATATCCAGACCACCCATCCCTACGTGTCCGTCTGAAGAAAAATAGAGCGTTGAGTCGTTTCGCATATACGGAAACATTTCGTCTCCTGCCGTATTGATATCCGGCCCCAAGTTTTCAACAAATTCGACCAAGTCGCCAACCATGCTTGCCCTCCAGATATCTTTTCCGCCATAGCCTCCGGGCATGTCGGACACAAAATAAATATAGTCACCCAAGGGTGTTATTGCCGGATGGGCATAGACACTGGTTGTATCACGTCTGTTTATTTCTATCTTCGTACCTTTTCCCCATGACCCCGACGAACGGTATGAGACATATATAGATGGAAAGGAAGTATTTACCGAATCGAGTTTTGTTTGTGTAAAATACATTGCCGAGCCTGTAGCCGAAAATGAAGTTGTACCCTCGTCTGATGAAGTATTTATCGGTGAATCCAAATGCTCGGGTTTCATCCAGTTTCCACTTTCATCTTTGCGAGACATGAATATATCATTGAGCTTAGATCCTGTTATATTACTTATTGTATCTCCTATAACACCTTCTCGGTTAGATGTAAAGTATAACTGATCGTAATCGGGAGGAAGCAACATCGGACTAAACTCACCCCGATTGGAATTAAACAAATCCATCCTCTTCACTGTATATAATGTCGGATTAGCTTTCCACTCCGGAGCTACCTTTGTACTTTCCAGCCCGTTAAGAGCAAATTTATTATCAGGGAAAAGCTTTAAGAAATCAGCGTAGTAACGAGCAGCTTGCTTATAATCTCCCACCTTCTGCAACGATCTGGCATATTGCAGATTCAGAGTGCTGTCGTTCACCTTATATCTAACAGCATTAGCATACGCCGCATTCGCTCGCAGTGGATTGTTTATCAGCCTGTAACTTTCTGCCATACGCAAAGCGACTTCTCCTCTCAACTCTCTCTTCTTTACAGGAATGCTGCGGTATATCTTGCGATACATATCTGCCGCAACAAAATATTCACCTTGTGCAAACTTACGGTCTGCATCTTCCAGTTTTACCTGTTTACAAGAATATGCAGACAATAAAAAAATAAGGATACTAAATATGTAAGATATAGATCTTTTCAAGCTTTTTTCAGGTTATTACAATAAGTTGTTACAGTTTACAAATATAACTCATTTCTGCTTAGAATATTGCTTCCTCAAACTGGAAACATGACAGGCTAATTATAAAGTCTTTATTTCTTTTTCGAAATGCTTTACGTACCCGATTAAGAAAATACTATTTCTCAAAAAGTAACAAAAGTAACAGTATTTTACTGCTTTTTATATGTCACTTTCTTTCTTAGTTTTTCCTCTCATTAGGAAATACTATTCGCCCTATTATAAGATAAAATCAATAAAAACAAATATATCTAATGTCCCGTCCTAAAATAGGTTGACAGGATTTATACTAAAATATTATAAGAGCCGATGGATTTATATCCATCGGTTTTTTGATGTATAAAGTTAGGCGTTTTCATGTTTAACGCCAAATGC
>NZ_JAIXHZ010000133.1:0-2953 GCF_043392705.1 Dysgonomonas sp. Shenzhen-Wh21 | reverse complement strand
CAACGATTTGATGCACAGAAGCTGACTAATATCATGAATTATCCTGATATTCATAAGAAAAGATATGTAGAGATTGCTCGTTCAATATACGAAAGATCAGCGAAATTAGTTGCTGCATCTACCTTATCATCGATAGCTGTTAGATGAGGAGGGTTAAAGTTACCTGACTCTAAGTTTACAGGAATCAACCCGCTTAGTTTGTAATCAGGATTTAGTTTCTTTATCTTATCAGCATTGATAAAAGTAGCCATATTTGTACCTGTTCCAACAATCAGCCCGATATAAGCGTCATAGCTGGAATCTGTAAGTCCCGCAAATAAGCTTGCTACTGTATCATTTATCACTTTTACACCATTGAATTTTACATCATTGCGTTCATTCAGATAATCTACCAATGGCTGTCCTACCGGTTTTCCTACCATTTCTTTGATGTCAACACCTTTTGTCCATCTAAGAAGCTTGGCATCTCCGTTTTGCAGAGATTCAGCCGGATAAGAAAAACAATATCCTATAGGAGTTTCTTGATCACGCTTGATTTCACCTATTGGATCGGCTTGTTCTTTAAACAAATCTTCTTCGGTAAAGCCCGGAGTTTTCATAACAGATAAATCCTTCTTCCATCCATTTTCAGGATGAATTGTTGGTTTACCATCAACAAAATCAACTACAGCAACCCGATAGTTCGTTCCCCCTAAATCTAAAACAGTAGCCTTACCGTTCACACTGGTTGTTTTAGGTATAATGTAAGTAGGAATACACTGTATTTCGGCATTCTCTTTACTCAGACCAACCTCTACCTTGTGTTGGAGCGACTGGGCTATTTCTTTTAGTTGTTTCGATTTAAGATGAAAAATATCTTTCTTCATAAGGTATCTTTATGTATAGGTTATTTTTTAAACTCTACAAATATAACTATCTCATTTGAATATTGAGTCATTACACAGGCAATGAATCTGAATAAATAACTATTTTTAGGACATTCCAGAACATCACTTTTTAAAGACATTTTATAATCCTGCAACACTTCTATTTTTAATATTATATTTACAAAATAGATCTACACAAAACTTAAAAAAACATTACGAATAAACAATAAGGGGAAAGAAAAATGAAGGGAAGAAGACATCTTATTTAATTTTTGTTTAGTAATGCAAACAAAAATTAAAATACATCCGATGAATTAAACCTTTCCATCTATTTTAAATCGTACTCTTGGAAACTTGTATTATAAGCCCAAAATAGAATATTTACTATGAACAAAAAAACAAAAATAGGACTTCTGATTGTTATTATTTTATTTATTGCCGGAATGGCTTTTTATCCAAAGATCAAAGATTTTTTAACGACGAATGCCGATCCTTCACCAACTCCTCCGGGTAATAAAGTTACAGGCAACCGCACGGTACTAAATGTTAATGCCCAGATCTTAAAATACGGTAATCTTGATAATACCATCAGAGTAAAAGGGGTTTTGATCCCTGATGAAGAAGTAGATCTATCATTCGAGACCTCGGGGATGATAACAGAAATACACTTCAAAGAGGGTTCGAATGTAAAAAAAGGCCAGCTTTTAGCCAAAGTAAACGATAAACCACTACAAGCTGAGTTGAAGAAATTACAAACACAAATACCTTTAGCCGAAGACAGGGTTTACCGCCAAAAGGCATTATTGGCAAAAGACGCCGTAAGTCAGGAAGCTTATGAATCTGTCAATACAGAGTTGGAAAAATTGAAGGCTGATATTGAGTTAGTGAAAACAAGGATTGCCCAAACAGAACTGCGTGCTCCATTCGATGGTATCATAGGTTTGAGACAAGTGAGTGAAGGAACATATGCTTCACCTTCTATAATAATATCTAGGCTAACCAAAATAATTCCATTAAAAATAGAGTTTTCGGTAAATGAGTCAGAAGTAAATAATGTAAAGCCCGGAACGCCTCTTACTTTTACATTCGATAATGATCTAAACAAATACCAGGCTACAGTTTATGCCGTAGAGTCTAACCTCGATAGACAAACGCTTACTCTAAAAGCCAGAGCTTTGTATGCCAATCCCGGAGGAAGATTAAAGCCGGGTCTCTCTACGAATGTTGAGATAAAATTGCAGGAGATAAAGAATACTTTAGTCATCCCTAGTTTATCTACGATAGCAGAAATGGGACGTGATATTGCATACGTATATAAGGACGGCGTAGCCCACCAGATAGTACTAAAGAAAGGTATGCGTACAGCCTCATCCGTTCAGGTATTAAACGGATTAAATGTTGGCGATACTCTTTTAGTAACGGGTGTCATGCAATTGCGTGACGGTTTGCCTGTTATTATCGATAATTTTATAGAAAACAATCAGTAAAACAATTTATATAATAGCTTCGGATATTTAAGATCGTAGATTTCTAAACATCCAAAACCTCTAAAAGATGACTATATCTGAATTAAGTATAAAGCGCCCGGTATTAGCCACTGTATTTGTATTGATTATATTCCTTTTAGGATTGATCGGATATACATATTTAGGGGTGCGCGAATATCCCAACATAGATAACCCCATTATTTCGGTAGACGTGAGTTATCCCGGGGCAAATGCTGAAATCATAGAGAATCAGATCACAGAACCACTAGAGCAAAATATAAATGGGATACCCGGCATCAGGTCTTTGACAAGTAGCAGTAGTCAGGGTTCATGTCGTATAACAGTGGAATTTGAATTATCTGTAGACCTCGAAACAGCAGCAAATGATGTGCGGGATAAAGTCTCACGGGCACAACGTTATCTGCCTCGCGACTGCGACCCTCCTACTGTATCTAAGGCTGATGCCGATGCCAACCCGATTATACAAATAAGTATACAAAGCGAAAAGCGTTCTTTGCTCGAACTAAGTGAAATAGCGGAGTTGACAGTAAAAGAGCGGTTACAAACCATACCCAATGTAAGTGCAGTGGAAATCTGGGG
>NZ_JAIXHZ010000132.1:0-21456 GCF_043392705.1 Dysgonomonas sp. Shenzhen-Wh21 | reverse complement strand
TTGAAGCCAAGTATATACTTATATGTGTTTTCACCCTCAGTAATGATGATTATGCTTATTTTGATAATCTAAATCTTTTGGTGGGCAAAAACGCATCCGGAAAAAGCCGGACATTAAATCTTATAAGACAAATTGCGAACTTATTTTCGGGACAGATTAGTTTAAAACAAACTGTTAGTCCTAGCGAAAACTTTGAAATCATTTTTACTGAGGGTGAAAACACATATAAGTATATACTTGGCTTCAAAAACAGGACTATCATCACAGAGGTTCTGATGTTTGATGACAAAGTCTTATTGGATAGGGAAAAGAAGATATTCATCGATCTTGAAAATAATAGAGTTGAAGCGGATGTGTCAGATAATCAACTGGCCATTACTTTGCAAAACGACGAAGAGAAATCTTATTATGAAAGTTTTGTAGAGTGGGGGAGGTCTCTCCGAAATTACATGTTTGCAAACCAGTTGGAGAAAAAGAAATTGGTGAAGGACTACGTCGGGGAGGAAAACAATAAAGATATTGATGACCCGGAGACTTTGATTCACGCTTTCTACAAAGGGAGAGAGCTGTTCGGTGAAACCTTTATATCAGAGATTCTGTCGAGCATGCAGGATTTGGGCTATGATATTTCTAAAATCGATATAGAAGAGGTTGACGGACTTTACGGACTATGCGTTGAAGAAGATTGTAAATATACTGTTTCTCAACGTGAAATGTCTCAAGGCATGTATCGGGCTCTGTCTTTATTGATATTGTTGCATTATGCGAAATTGAAGAATATTTCATTTTGTATGTTGATTGATGATATTGGAGAAGGTCTTGATTTTGAAAGCTCGAAGAAAATAACAGACATCGTTATTAAGAAGGTGAACAAATCCAATATGCAATTCTTCATGACCACAAACGATCGCTACATTATGAATCAAATACCGCTTCGCTATTGGTCTGTAATAGGTAGGGACCATAGCAAATCGATATTCTACGATTATACAAATTCGAAAGATACTTTTGAAGACTTTAAATATACGGGACTTAATAACTTCGATTTTTTGGCCACAGACTTTTACCAGAAAGGTTTTGGCATTATGGATGAGGATAATAACGTTTGATGAGACGCATTGCTTTTTTCGTTGAAGGACAGACTGAGCAGATTTTTATAAATCGCTTGATAAAGGAAGTCTTTGGCTATAAACAGATTAATATTATTCAGAAACAATTTCGTGGAGGTTCTAATATACCCAAACAAGAGATTGTTCGGAACTCGTCATTTTCTCGAAATCCGAAGTATGAAGTGCTTATTTTTGATTGTGGCTCAGACAACAGGGTAAAATCGGAGATATTAGATAACATTTCTAACCTTCGACAAAGAGGGTATGAAATGATAATCGGTGTCCGTGATCTTTATCCTATACCGATAGATGATTTGGAGAAGCTGGAAAAAGGTTTACGCTTCTTGCCGAATAAGCTGAGAGCAGATGCTCCGTATTTTGATATTGTAATTGCAATACACGAAATAGAAGCGTGGTTTATGGCGGAAACGAATCACTTCAAGAGAATAGACAAACGGCTGACAGGACGATTTATAAAAGATAGGCTTGGGTTTGATCCTTATGTCATAAACTCAGAATCGAGAGTACATCCGGCTAAGGATCTGGATAATATCTACAGGCTTGTAGGCAAGTCGTATACAAAGAAATATAATGCTACGGTGAGAGTTGTAAATAAACTAGACTTTAATCGTCTCAGGCATCAGGTACGTTACGATGTCGGCTCTTTGAACAGGCTTTTAAGTGTGATCGATAACTTCAAAGGAAGTAAGAAATAGGCAGTTTTTTACTCTTGTCTTATTTCTGCTCTAGCGTTATTTCTACAATTTCGGGTTGTGCGAAAAAACGGAATGGAAATCCGCCCATACCAACGCCCGAAGTAACATATAATTTTGTTTTACCCTTTTCTTTCCAACCATACCTGTATTTTTGTCCCGTTTGCATATATTCAGGATGATTGGTTGCCGGCATAATGGGAGCATACAATCCAAAAAGAGTTATTTGTCCCCCATGTGTGTGACCCGATAGCATAAGGTCTACAAGGTCTGTGTCTAGCAATTCCATGTAGTCGGGGTTATGAGACAGCAATATGCAGAAGTTGTTTTGCTTCACATCACTGATCGTATTGTCTATAATCTGCACATCTTCCCAAAGATCTCCTACACCTCCGATTTTTATACTGTCATTACCTTCTTTTATCCAGTATGACTCATTGTCGCAGATATGAAAGCCACAATTGCTAAAGCCTTGCTGTATTAGCTTGGCATCTTCCCAGTGGTCATGATTGCCCAATACTGTGTATACTCCGTATTTACTTTTCAGCTTTCTTATTTCCTCAAAGAAAGGATGTGAGTATGTTGTGTCTTTTAAGGTATTATCCCCTCCGATAAACACCATGTCGGGGTTTCGTTCATTGATTCTCTCTACCAGACGTGCCACGTCTTTACCCGTGAAATATTTTCCGGAGTGAATGTCCGATACAAAGATTATCTTCTTTCCTACAAAAGCATCGGGAATATCTTTGCTTCGGAATGTCAGCTCTTTCAGCTTTATATTTCGTGCTTCCAGATAGCCATATATAAGACAGATACTGGCAACCATTACGGCTGCCAGCGAAAAATAAGCCAGATATTTCTTCCTCTTATTTGTCACTCCTATATTTGTTATCGTAGTCTTTTATAGAACGGCGTATAACCTCGTGTGCTGTTTTTACATCGTATGTGCCTGTAAGGATACATCGAGGAGACTTGTCTCCGGGTAAATCCTTATAGGTGGTAAAGTAGTGTTTCAGACGGTCTATTACCATTGGCGGTACGTCCGATATATCTTTGTATGCACCGTAGATAGCATCATTTTCGAGTACAGCAATAAGCTTATCATCGGCTTTGTTGTGATCTAATAATCTGAAACCTCCTATCGGTCTGGCTTTCACTATTATATCTCCATGTGTGATGTCTTTCTCAGTCAGAACGCAAATATCTACAGGGTCGTTATCTCCTTCTATATCAGTTCTTCCCAATTCATTGTTTGTAAGCTCTGCTACAAGGTCGGCACTATATGTTTGAGGGATAAACCCATAAAGGGCAGGGATGATGTTTGAGTACTTCTGTGGTCTGTCGATGCTAAGGTAACCGGTTTCTTTGTCAACCTCGTATTTAACTGTGTCGGTAGGTACTATTTCGATAAAGCATGTTACTACCTGAGGTGCATTGCTTCCGGCATTTATTCCATGCCATGGATGTGCTTTAAATTGATGGTCGTTCATAACAAATCTTAAAAACTTATAATGTATATCCTATTTTTGCTGCAAATTTAAAGCAATATTTTTGTTTCACCTAAAATACCGACTTTTATAACTCAATACCTTTCGGTTACGAATTTCCAAATTCAAATCACTATCTATAAAAAGGTAACAATATTTACAATATTCTGCTTTGCCGATTATTTGCTGTAACCAATTGATATATTACGTCTTGAAGCTGTATTTATTTGCAAAAGGTGACAAAAGTAACACCTTTCGAACCTTATTTCACTGTCACTTTATATCTTCCTTTACACTTGAATGAATATTCGGATAGAATTAATTTAATGATTTCTTATAATAGCGATGTTTTAGCTTACAATCTATTTTAATTATTTCAAAGATCTCTATAAGAGATAATTCTGATAAGAAAAAGCAATGTTGTAGACCTTCTTTTATCTATCATTTATAAATAAAATTTAATATGCCTCTACAATGCCTAAAAAGGTAATTTGTGGATTATATAAAAATTAACTAAATACTTTAAATCGTGAACTTTTCATTATCTTTGTGTTCGAATTTTTAGAACGTAATTTCATGAGCGATGACAAACAAAGGTTGCTCGACGAGCGATACATGAGAATGGCGGCTATTTGGGCCGAAAATTCGTACTGTAAGCGCAGAAAAGTAGGAGCCCTTATTGTAAAAGATAAAATGATTATATCCGATGGGTATAATGGTACTCCTTCAGGATTTGAGAATATTTGCGAAGATGAAAACAACGAAACCAAAGCATATGTTCTGCATGCCGAAGCTAATGCAATCACGAAAGTAGCCTGTTCGCATAACAGTAGTCTTGGGGCTACAATGTATGTGACTACATCGCCTTGCATAGAATGTGCAAAACTTATAATTCAGGCGGGCATAACGCGGGTTGTGTATAATCAGAAATATCGGCGTACAGATGGAGCTTCTCTTCTCGAACGTGCGGGAGTAGAGGTCGTATTTATAGATATAGAAACTAACACAGAGGGATCGGAAGATTAAATGGAAAGCGATAAGAACTTGAACAACAATTGGGAAGGGACAAACAGCAAAATGGCAGAGAACAATAATAGTAGTAAAACTAAAAAAGGAGGAAGGGGTATTTATATCTGGCTTCCGTTGTGCATTGCTGTAAGTGTTGCTGTTGGTATCTTTATAGGAAATGCTTATTCTATATTTGGTTCGGGAAGCGGATTTTTAGGGCGAAAAGGCAATAAGCTCGACGTTGTACTCGACTATATCAATAAGTCTTATGTGGATACGGTAAATGTAGATGCGCTGATCGAAAATGCTATACCAACCGTATTGGCCGGATTAGATCCGCACTCAGATTATATTAGTGCAGATATTATGAACCGCAAAGATGACGAACTGGAAGGTCATTTTAGTGGTATCGGTGTTGAGTTTATTATATTGAATGATACGCTGACAATTGTAAAAGCCATACCGGGAGGACCTTCTGAAGCTGTCGGTATACAGGCCGGAGACAGAGTTGTAACTGTGAATGACTCTCTGTTTGTGGGCAAAGGAATAAATGAAAATAAAGTGTACAGCACACTCAAAGGACCTGAAAAGACCCAGATCAAAATAGGGGTGAGGAGACAAGGGCGTGATGAGTTGATTCCATTTGTAGTAACCAGAGCCTTTGTGCCGGTGAAGAGTGTGGATGCATCCTACAAGCTTGATAATAAGATAGGATACATAAAGGTAAGTAAGTTTGGCAGCACAACATATAACGAATTTATTTCGGCAATAGCTAAATTGAAAAGTCAGGGTTGTGAATCTTTTGTTGTAGACTTGCAACAAAACACAGGAGGATACATGGAAGCTGCCATAATGATGGTGAATGAATTCCTTGCCAACGGAGAGCTTATCTTGTATACTGAAGGAAGAGCTTATCCTCGTGAAAATTATTATGCTGATAATTCGGGTACATGCAAGCAAAGCCAGATTGTGGTTCTTCTCGATGAAACAAGTGCATCAGCCAGTGAGATATTTGCCGGAGCTATACAGGATAACGATAGAGGCTTGATCGTCGGTCGCCGTTCGTTTGGTAAAGGATTGGTACAGGCTCAATATAAGTTCAACGATGGTTCTGCTATGCGACTCACAATTGCCCGATATCATACACCGTCTGGTAGATGTGTACAGAAGGCATACGAAAAGGGAGACCGTCAGACATATAGTATGGACTTGTATAACAGATATAGCCGAGGAGAATTTGACAATAGAGATAGTATCAAGTTCGATAATCTACCTCTTTTCCATACTCTTTCGGGAAGACCGGTGTATGGTGACGATGGCGTTTTATCCGATGTTTTTGTTCCTCGCGATACGACAGGTATCAATTCGTACTACATGCGAGTAGCGAATAAAGGGTTGCTCAGAGAGTTTAGCTATGTGTATACCGAAAAGAACAGAGATAAACTGAAGAGCTTTAAAACATGGACTGATGCTGCAAAATATTTATCTACACAGCCTATTGTCGATAATTTTGCAGACTATGCCTATACAAAGGGAATCCGTAAACAGCCATATTTGATAGATGAATCGCGCAAGCTTCTTCAAACACAGCTCGAAGCATTTATTATACGCAATTTCTTCAGCGAAGACAATTTCTATGAAATGTTCCAAAGAGATGAGCAGATGATAAAAGAAGCGGTAAGATTGCTCAAGGCTAATAAGGCTACGCCTGATGCCATAAAGAAAGGAGCATATAAATAATGAGGATTGGTTATGATATAATATAAAATAGAAGGATAAAAGTAGAACTCTACTTTTATCCTTTTTTCTTGTATTCGTTCTATTTAAGTAGAAATTAGAAAAAGAAATGTATTTTTGTTGAAGGAATTAATTATACAAACAAAATATCTCCAACGGAACAAAGAAAATAAAGAATGAATATAGCACAGCAAAAAGAAAAACTGAGAAAAGAAATATCCTTGTTAAAGAAACAATATTCGGCTGACGACCTACACAATCGTTCGGAAGAAGTATTATCGGTTTTGGAAATAACAGGAGCATTTCAGCAGGCAAAAACTATATTTATTTATAATAGTATGGGGGATGAGGTACAGACCCTCGATTTTATAAACCGTTGGAGTGCTGAAAAGAATTTCTACTTGCCAGTTGTGGTTAAGGATGATATTGTTTTCAGAAAATATGTTCAGGATACCACATTGAAGCAATCTTCGTATGGTATAATGGAACCATTGGGTGATAATTTTACCGATTATAAAAAGGTGGATTTAATTATTGTCCCCGGTGTAGCCTTCGATCGAAAGATGGGGCGTCTGGGCAGAGGTAGGGGGTATTACGATCGCTTCTTGTCTCTCGTTTCGGCTCCTAAAATGGGTATATGTTTCGAATTCCAACTTCTGGATACTATCCCTGTTGATACGAATGATATAAAGATGGATTATATTGTCTCTGAAAATGAATTTATTTGGAAATAAAGAAATATTATTTCATTTAATTATGAGTTTAAGGGGATATATTAAATAAATAAAAAATCCATATATTTGCGTTCTGAAAATAAGTTTATTCTCCATATTATTTAATCTATGTCTATAATCATTAAGGAGGTTAAAGAAGATGATAAAGCTTTGAAAAAAGCATTTATTAAATTTCCTACCGATGTTCTTTATAAAAATTCTCCATATTATGTACCTTCTCTCGTTCTGGATGAACTGGGTACGTTGAATGAAAAAGAGAATCCCGCATTCGATTTTTGTGAAAAACAATTGTTTTTGGCATATAGAGATGGCGAGATCGTTGGCCGTATTGCCGGTATTATAAATCACACAGCGAATGAAATCTGGAATCAAAAAAATGCACGCTTCGGATTTGTTGATTTTATCGACGACAACGAGGTTGTAGATGCCTTGTTCGATGCGGCAGGGAAGTGGGCGAAAGCCAAAGGTATGAATGTTATAGTAGGACCTATGGGCTTTACCGATTTAGATCACGAAGGCTTGCTGATTGAAGGTTACGACCGAGAGTCGACAATGTCTACAACATATAGTTATCCGTATTACAGAGAGCAGATAGAACGCCTCGGATTTGAGAAGGACGCCGACTGGAATGAATATCGGATACCTGTTCCTGATTCTGTTCCTGAAAGGCATCAGCGTATCGCTAATATGGTGATGCAGCGATATGGTTTGAAGGTACTTAAATTTAAAAGCCTAAAACAAATAACGCCATACGTAAGTAAGATATTTGAACTGTTGAATGTTGCTTATAAGCCTTTATATGGCTTTGCTCCATTGACACAACGTCAGATAGACTACTATGTGAAAATGTATGTGCCATTGCTTCGCTGGGATTTGGTATCGATAATAATTAAAGAAGATACCGATGAGGTAGTTGGATTTGGTATAGCTATGCCGAGCCTTTCTCGCGGACTTATTAAATCTCGCGGACGATTCCTTCCATTTGGTTGGATAAATCTTTTGAGGGATCTCAAAAGCAAGAAAAATCCAGTCGTAGACCTTCTGCTGATTGGTATCTCGCCCGAATATCAAGGAAAAGGTGTAAACGCTATCATCTTTAACGATTTTATACCATCAGCACATAAGTGTGGCTTCAAGTTTGCAGAATCAAATCCCGAGTTGGAGATGAACAACAAGGTTGCTTCTCTTTGGGACGGATTCAATGCTGAGAATCATAAGAAAAGAAGAGCATATAAGAAAAATATATAAATAGAAAAAGGATTGTCTCGGTAGGCAATCCTTTTCTTTTTCTACTGTCTCTTTTTACATTACTACCCTCGAGTATGGAGCAGCATCCATAGAGCAAAAATCTTTGTCTAAATACTTAAAATAACCGGTAATGGCTATCATTGCCGCATTATCTGTTGTATATCCAAAAGGAGGGATATGTATTTTCCAGCCATAACGTTTTGCATGATCTTCGAAAGCTGTACGAAGCCCCGAGTTTGCAGATACTCCTCCGGCTACGGCAACCTCATTTATATTGTAATCTTTGGCTACTCGTCTGAGTTGTTCCATCAGTACATCTATGATTGTCTTTTGTAATGACGCACAAAGATCTTCTTTATTCTTATCAATAAAGTCAGGGTCTTTTTTCAGTTCATCCCTCAAGAGGTATAGAAAAGAAGTTTTCAATCCGCTAAAGCTGTAATTATAACCCGGTATATGCGGCTTATTCAATTTAAACTTGGTAGGATCGCCTTCTTTTGCCAATCGGTCAACAACAGGTCCTCCGGGATAACCCAGTCCCATCACTTTCGCACACTTGTCAAAAGCTTCGCCGGCGGCATCGTCGATTGTTTGTCCTACTATCTCCATTTCGTTGTATGACTTCACAAGAATTATTTGTGAATTTCCACCCGAAACCAGTAGGCACAAAAATGGATATTGTGGTTGGTTATCATCGTCTTTATTCTCTTTGATAAAGTGAGCCAAAACATGTCCGTGCAGGTGGTTAACATCAACCATCGGTATATTTAGTGCCGACGATAGCCCTTTAGCAAAAGATGTACCCACAAGCAACGAACCCATAAGTCCCGGACCTCGGGTAAAGGCAATTGCGGACAGATCTTCTTTGTTGACTCCGGCCTTTTTTAAAGCCTGATCTACCACCGGTATAATGTTTTGCTGGTGTGCTCGTGAAGCCAATTCGGGAACAACACCCCCGTAACTTTCATGAACCTTCTGGCTGGATATTACATTTGACAAAAGCACCCCGTCTTGTATAACGGCTGCTGCAGTATCGTCACAGGAAGATTCTATTCCTAATATAGTTATCATTCGTTGGATTTATTTTTTTTTCTATAATAGACTATGCTTATTACTTGCGCCAAAATATATAATATATTGTTACATTCTTAGTTATAACATTATGCATATATGTTTGTTTATAAAGCGGAACAAAATTAAAAAATATAAATTATCTTCGCAAAGAAGAAATCTTAAAAGGGAATAAATGAAAAATATAACTTACTTATTAGGTTTTATTATAATATCTTTCATCGGCTGTTCGGGCACGGTGAAGAGCGACAACAGGCATTCAGCACAAGAGAGAGTATCCATTATACGCTTCGATAAAGATATATACAATTATATACAACACCCTGATGCCGCAACAGAAAAATCTCTGACCGAAAAATATCCCTTGTTGCTTCCTGCTTTTGGGCAAATCGCCATGAAGACCAGCGATCAAGCGACGTTTTTTCCTCAACTTAGAGATTACTTTGCGAATGAAGACTTACTCAAAATATATCAGGATGTATCTACAAAATATGCAGACGTATCTGTATATGAAGATAAGTTGACTGCGGTAAACGCTTTGGTAGAAGAAAATTTTCCCGGTAAAAAACTACCTCGGTTAGCGATGCATGTCTCAGGTTTCAGAGCAAATGTAATTATCGTAAACAATCTTATATCTCTCTCGATAGACAAGTATTTGGGTAGTGACTATCCGGCTTATCAAAGTTTCTTTCAACCATACGAACGCCTTCAAATGCAGTCTGAGGATATTGTAAAGGATTATATCAAAGCTTGGCTGATAAGTGATATTATAAAACCTGCCGATCACGAAACTCTTCTGTCTGCTATGATAGATGAAGGTAAAATTTTGTATGCACTATCCATTCTGCTTCCCGGTGAGGATACCGACAATCTGATAGGATATACATCCCAACAATCAGCTTGGTGCAAGAATAACGAGAAAGATATTTGGCAGAAAATAGTAAAAGAAAACTATCTTTATTCTACCGATCACATGCTTATCACTCGTCTCACCAATGATGCCGCTTCTACAACCGTAGTATCACCGCAGTCTCCGGGGCGTGTAGGTGCATGGATAGGCTGGCAGATCGTAAATCAGTATGCCAATAAGAAGGGATTCTTGCTGGAAGATATATTATCTATGGATGCGCAAACAATTTTGAAAGGCGCCAAATATAACCCGTAAAAAGTTATTAACATCTTGTTCAAAACTTAAGTCTCCATTCAATATTATTTATTTTATCTTTGAATAAAATTTATGGAAAGGGGAGTTCAGATAAATGGCAGAGTCAAATTTTAGGAATCAGGGAAAACGCAAACCAAAGGAAACAACTTTAGTTCCGGATATAGGAAAAATACAACCACAGGCCAGAGAGTTGGAAGAGGCCATACTCGGAGCTCTAATGCTAGAGAAAGATGCTTATTCGGTTGTTAGTGATATTCTTAAACCAGAAAGTTTTTACGATTCCATTCATCAGATTATATACAGAGCAATAGTAGATCTGGCTGTACGTCAGGCACCGATCGATATGCTTACTGTTGTCGAACAATTACGCAAAGATGGAGAATTGGAGACAGTGGGAGGGCCTGTATATATAGCTCAGTTGACCGAAAAAGTGGCATCTGCTGCCCATATCGAATTTCATGCCCGTATTATAGCTCAAAAATATCTTGCGCGCGAACTTATCTCTTTTTCCTCAAATGTTACAAGTAAAGCATTTGATGAAACAGTAGATGTCGACGACCTCATGCAGGAAGCTGAGAGCAAACTGTTCGAGATATCGCAGGGCAATGTGAAGAAGGATGTGACGCAGATCAATCCGGTCATCAAAGAAGCCTTACATTTACTTGAAATAGCGGCAAACCGTCCTGAAGGGCTAAGCGGTCTGGAAACAGGGTTTACTCCGCTGGACAAGATAACTTCGGGTTGGCAAAACTCCGACTTGGTAATTATTGCAGCTCGTCCGGCGATGGGTAAAACCGCATTCGTGTTGTCAATGGCCAAAAATATGGCTGTGTCTTATAAATATCCGGTAGCATTATTCTCTCTCGAGATGTCGAACGTACAGCTCGTAAACCGTCTGATCGTCAATACATGCGAAATACCGGGCGAAAAGATAAAGAATGGGCAGTTACTCCCTTATGAGTGGGAACAGCTCGATTTCAAAATAAAAGAGCTTTACGACGCACCGTTATTTATAGATGATACCCCGAGTTTGTCAGTTTTCGAACTGAGGACAAAAGCACGCCGTCTGGTCCGTGAGCATGGCGTTAGGATTATCATAATTGACTACCTCCAGCTAATGAATGCCAGCGGTATGAATTATGGTAGCCGCGAACAAGAGGTGAGTATGATATCTCGCTCATTGAAAGGATTAGCAAAAGAATTAAACATCCCAATCATTGCCCTTTCGCAGCTTAACCGTGGGGTTGAGGGGCGTACAGGAGCAGAAGGAAAGCGTCCGCAATTGTCTGACCTCCGTGAATCGGGAGCTATCGAGCAGGATGCCGATATGGTATGTTTTATCCACCGCCCTGAATATTATAAAATATTAGAAGATGATAAAGGTAACTCCTTGATAGGTCTTGCCGAAATTATTATAGCAAAGCATCGTAATGGTGCTACAGGCGATGTATTGTTACGCTTCAAGAGCGAGTTTGCCCGTTTTCAAAATATTGATGACGATTATAATTTTGGAGCAGGTCAGCAGTTCTCATCTAAGATCAACAATCACCCTGTGGCAGAACAACCACCACACCCTATGCAAGGAGGTGGTAATGACTTTGTTCCTTTCTAGCCCGAACAGAATACACATCTTAGTTATATAATAAGAATCCTTTCATCTTTGTAATGAAAGGATTTTTTTATTGATAATCTTTCTTGAAAGCTTAAATATATATTCTTTAGTTTCTACAAAAAAATAGAGGCTGATTACATTGTTTAATCAGCCTCTATATCGAAAAGACAATTTATTTAGTTTTATTTCGCTTCAATTGCATTATCCTTATTCTTTTCTTCTTTCTTGAAGATAGCCCAAGCTATTGGGGTAGCAACGAATACAGAAGAATATGTACCGATAATAATACCGATGAAGATCGCAAATGTGAAGCTTCTGATAGTATCACCACCTAATAAGAAGATACAGAATACAACCAACATAGAACTCAATGATGTATTCATCGTACGTCCTAATGTTGAGTTCAATGCCTCATTAATAGTTTCGGTTATATTGCGTTTTGGATACATGTTTCTGATCTCGCGGATACGGTCGAAGATTACAACCTTGTCATTGATAGAGTAACCTACTACTGTCAACACCGCAGCAATAAACGACTGGTCTATTTCCATCGAGAATGGCATTATCTTATATAGTAAAGAGTATAAGAAAATAACCAATACAGCATCGTGTGCTACTGCGAAGAATGTACCTGCCGAGAACGCTATGTTGCGGAAACGTATAAGGATATAGACAGCCATACATATTACGGCAATCACAACTGCGATTGTAGCAGCGGTCTTCAAGTCGTCGGCAACACTTGGCCCTACACGTTGAGAACTTTGTATATAGTTGTCGATTGTTGTATTTGGTGCCAAATATTCTTTCAATGCACTAGTCATTTTAGCTCTGATCTCTGTTTCTACAGCATCTGTTGCTTCTTCTACTTTGTAGTTTGTAGTAACACGCACCTGACTTGTTGTAGAAGATTGCGTTGCTGATCCACTAGTCAATACAAGAACCGTAGAACCTTGGAATTCTGGAACTAGTAGTTTTTCTATATCATCAGCATTTACATTCTTATCGAAACGGATCAAATAGTTTCGTCCACCTGTAAAGTCAATACCTCCGTTCAATCCATTGATAAATAATGAAGCCAATCCTGACACCAAAATGATGGCAGAGAAGATAACAACCTTTTTGGTCATTCCCAAGAAATTGATATTTGTATTCAAAAACAGTTTCTTAGAAAGAGATGTAGAGAATGTAAGATTTCTGAATTTACCTTTTTCGAGCATATATTCATAGAATATACGTGTCAGGAATACAGAAGTAAGGAACGAAGCAATGATACCAATTATCAACGTTGTAGCAAATCCTTGTATCGGACCTGTTCCGAAGTATGCAAGAATGATGGCTGTAATTACCTGAGACACGTGACCGTCGAAGATAGCAGAAAATGCATGTTTGTAACCGTCTACTACGGCAACTTTCACGTTTTTACCCGCTCTTAATTCTTCCCTTGTACGCTCATAAATCAATACGTTAGCATCCACAGCAAGCGCAAGTGCCAATACAAGCCCTGTTATACCCGGTAGTGTCATTACCGCTCCAAAAGCAGCTAGAATACCTATGGTGAAGAACAAGTTGACAATTAGCGCCGAGTTTGCGATTAACCCCGGTATCAATCCGTAAATAACGCAGATATAGATCATCAATAATACCAAGGCTAATAAGAATGAGAATATACCGGCAGTAATAGCTTCCTGTCCGAGAGATGGCCCTACAATATCTTCTTGTACGATATGTACACCTGCTTTCATCTTACCAGACTTAAGAACGTTCTCTAAGTCTTTTGCATCATCTACAGTAAAACGACCTGTGATCTGAGAACGGCCACCTTCAATTTTATTTTGAACGTTTGGTGCAGAATATACAGATCCATCAAGAACGATAGCGATGCTTCTTCCTTGCTCAGCTCCTGTAATAGTAGCCCAACGTTGTGCTCCTGTAGTATTCATCTGCATATCTACTTCCCATGCAGAACCGTGTTGAGATTGGTCAGCTTTAGCCGAGATCACAACATCTCCGTCAAGAGCCGGACCTTTTTTAATACCATCACCACGAAGAGAATATAGTGCGAATTGTGTTTCTTTTGCATCTTCAGCTTTGAAGCCCCAAGCAAATGTTAAGTCGCCAGGGTACAAATCTTGATATCTGTGTAAAATTCTATTTACGGCAGCTGTATCTGTTTTATTTACAAAACCGACGATAGCTCCACCTGCAAAGGTTGTAAAGTAGGAGCGAAGAGGTTTTGTAAATCCTAGATTATCGGTGCTTTCTACTTTTACAGAGTCTGTGGTCGCAGCAGCTAGAGAATCTGTAGCTACAGGTGCAGTAGTACCATTTGCAGCTAACACTTCTTTCGAACGCTGATCCATCAACTCAATATAGTTTTGGATTTCCTGTAGGTTGTATGTTTTCCAGAACTCAAGATTTGCGCTACCTTGCAATAGTTTCTTCACACGTTCAGGTTCTTTAACTCCCGGCAATTCGATTAGTATACGTTCTGCACGGTCTAGTTTCTGAATGTTAGGAGCAACTACCCCAAATCGGTCGATACGCGTACGCAACACATTGAATGAGTTATCAGCAACGCTTTGCAATTCTGTTCTTAAAACAGCTACTACTTTATTATCATCATCGGTAGGAGATACCTGATCTCTCAGTTTTGTACTGAATATCGATGCTAATTTGTTATTGCCGTTACTAGCTTTGAATTTATCAACAAAAATAGAGATATAGTCTCGGTTACTTCCTTTTCTGTTTTCGTCCGAAGCCTGTCCTAAAGCTGTTTGAAACGCCTCATTGTCGGGATCTCCAAGTGAACGAAGTACTGCGGCAGCGTCTACTTCCACAATAACACTCATACCACCTTTAAGGTCTAGCCCGAGGCCAATTTCTTTCTCACGGCATTCTTTCAGAGTATAGCCGATGCTATCTCCAATGCCAAGGATACCTTTAGGCCAAACTTTCTCTGTAGACATTGAGTCTATGTAGAAAGTATATTGCTTATTATACAACTCATCATAGAGTAGTTGATCGCCTTTTGCATGCTCCGTAGCGTATGCAGCTGCGTATTCTTCCGCTTTCTTATCGTAACTTCTTGTTACAAACGTAAAAGACAAGTAAAACAAACAAACTAATGTTAGGAGTATTGCAAAAGTAATTACAAAGCCTTTGTTTTGCATTTTGGATTTTACTTTTTGTTATTTAATTATATTATTTCTATTTTCTTCAAAATTAATAAAATACACATATATCCCGGACACCTCTTTTCAATAAAATGAGGCCTAATGGAGATATATGCACACTTTTAGGCGTGCAAATATAATCTTTTATTCTTTACAAATCATAATAAATATAAAGAAATTAGAGATTAAGCAAATATGCAAATCGGTAGATAATAGTTTTATACTCTATGCCGATAAACATACTCTTGCATTGATGTATTACTAATTTTCTTCCTGTTTTCTTATTTCCGCTCGTTTGATCTTTCCACTAATCGTTTTAGGTAGTTCTTCAACAAACTCGATAATACGAGGATATTTGTACGGAGCTGTAACCTTTTTTACGTGGTCTTGTATCTCACGCTTCAGGTGGTCATTGGCTTTGTTCTTATAGTCCATAGCTAATACAATGGTCGCTTTTACTACCTGTCCGCGTATTTCGTCCGGTACTCCGGTGATAGCACACTCTACAACAGCAGGATGTGTCATCAAAGCACTTTCTACTTCAAAAGGTCCGATACGGTATCCCGAACTTTTAATAACATCGTCTATGCGTCCTACAAACCAATAATAGCCATCTTCGTCGCGCCAAGCCATGTCTCCCGTATGGTATACATTATCATGATACACCTGTTTTGTTAGTGCCTCGTCACGATAATAACCCATAAATAGACCTAGTGGTTTCCATTTGTCGGTCTTAATAACAACTTCACCTACTTCGCCATCTTCTACCGAGCGACCGTCTGCTGCTATTAAGTCCATATCATACGCCGGATTGGGTACACCCATTGCTCCGGGTTTTGGTTCCATCCATGGGAAAGTAACAATAGTCGGCGTGGTTTCAGTTTGCCCGAAAGCCTCCATCATCTTTATTCCTGTACCTTTATAGAATGCCTCGAAAACAGATGGATTGAGAGCTTCACCTGCTGTAGTGGCGTACTCCAACGAAGATAAGTCGTAGTGAGACAGGTCTTCGCGAATCATAAAGCGGAATACTGTCGGAGGTGCGCAAAAAGAAGTGATTTTATGTTTCTCTATAAGGTGTAATACCAATTGAGGTGTAAATTTTTCATGATCAAATACCATTACAGCCGCACCGGCTATCCACTGTCCGTATAGTTTTCCCCAGACGGCTTTTGCCCATCCCGTATCGGCAACTGTAAGATGCAGGCTGTTTTCGTGCAGGTTGTGCCAATATTTAGCTGTTACAATATGCCCTAAAGGGTAAGCAAAATTGTGAATTACCATTTTCGGTTCTCCTGTTGTACCTGAAGTAAAATACAGCAGAGAAATATCATCATTGGTATTTACATGATCGGGACGTACAAAAGGCTTCGCTTCTTTTATTCCTTTATGGAAATCGTTCCATCCCGAAGGTATATTTTCCCCGCATGCAATAAGGCACTTCACTGTTGGCGACTCCGCCATTGCTTCATTTATGTGACTTATGACAGTTTCGTCATTTACACTCAGGATTGCTTTTATACTTGCCGCATTATTGCGATAAACGATGTCTTTTTTTGTTAATAGATGAGTCGCCGGAATCGCAACAGCGCCTATCTTGTGCAGAGCTATAACAGCAAACCAAAATTCGTAGCGTCGTTTCATGATAAGCATTACCATATCTCCATGTCCTATGCCTAACGACTGAAAATAAGCAGCTGTACGGTCGCTCTGTTCTTTGATGTCTGCAAATGTGAAATCGATGTGTTCTCCCTGGTCATTTCCCCAACAAATAGCTCTTTTGGTAGGGTTTATTCGTGCCCATTCATCAACTACATCATATCCAAAATTAAAATTATCAGGAATCTCAACGTGATAATGCTTTGCAAAATCTTCAGTTGAAGTAAAATGAATTTGTTTTACAAATTTTTCCAACATTATATAATGGTGATTAATCTTTTAGTAAATGAAAATACCAGCTTACAGCACAACAGCAATAAACTTCACTCGCTTTCCGTCCAAAGCTTTCATTCCATGGGGTAGGCTTGAATCGAAGTAGATACTATCACCTTCTTCCAATATCAAATCTTTCCCATTTATTTGTAAAAGCATCCGTCCTTCAAGGATAAGGTTAAACTCTTGCCCGGTATGTGTGCTATGATGTATCCTTACACTATCTTGCTTGGGTTCTACTGTGACTTCAAACACATCAGCCTTTCGATTGTTAAATCCACCGGCTAGCGTCTGATAGCTGTAATCTGAAACACGCTTCACAGCTAAACCTTTTCCCTTGCGCGTCAAAAAATAGCTGCTCATGCGAGGTTCGTCGGCAAACATCAGTACAGAAACATCTATATTATGTTTCGAAGCAATGTTTTTCAGTGTACTGATAGTCAAATCTTTTCTCCCTTCTTCATATTCGAGGTATACCACAGGATCGATACCACATGATGAAGCGAACTCTTCGGTCGTCATATCCAAAGCCTCACGGAGGCCTTTCAGACGCTGACCTATCTGCTTAATATCTTCATTCATACCTAAAATGTATTAAATTGATTCCTCTTTTTCGGGCTTATCCTTTCTTTCTTTTTGTGTTTCGGATATTAGTATTTGCATTGCTTTAGGGATGCCGGCTTTAAATTCAAGCAATTCCCCTGTTCTTGGATGTTTCAAAATTAGTCCCCCGGCATGAAGGGCAATTCTTTTGATCGGATTATTTGAAGCACCATATTTCTTATCGCCAACAATCGGATGTCCGATCTGTTGCATGTGTACTCTTACTTGATTTTTGCGTCGTGTTTCAAGGTCAAAATCCAATAATGAATAGCCACCTTTCGATTTTTGTGTCTTGTAATGAGTAACAGATTTCAGTCCTCCGTTATCGATAAGAGATGACATCATTACAAAGTTCTTGTTCTCGGTAAGCCACGATGTTACAGTTCCATTTTTAGGGTTCGGACGTCCTTCTACAATTGCCATGTATGAATACTTAGGTACAAGGTTGTCCCAGTTTTTCTGGAAAATATCCTGGAGCTCCATGTCTTTCGCAAAGATCATAAGTCCCGAAACTTCTCTGTCGAGGCGATGCAGAACATAAACACGTGCTTTTTTATCTTTTTTCTTTACGTATTCATTCAGAGAGTTATATACAGTGCGTGACTTTTCCTTATCTGTAGCTACAGATAGAAATCCTGCTTCTTTTTCGATGACGAGTAAGTCGTCGTCTTCAAATACAATCTTTAATCCCTTCAATCTCTTTTCTTTTCGAGACTGATCGTATTTCATAACAGAGACCTTATCTTTTGCCTTCAGTTCGAAATCGAATTGGGTGATAAGCTTTCCGTTTACTTTGATTTGTTTATGTGCAAGAAGCGATTTCACTGCGTTGCGGCTTTTACGTACTTCTTTTTGGACAAGGAAATCTAGCAATTGAGCCGGTTGATCAACTTTTATTTCCTGCAATACTTTATCTCTGGTTGTATTCCTCATTTCATTTATATATGAATATGAAACAAAGGTAAGCGTTTTTCTTTTAAGATAAACACAACATTAGATGTCGATTTACAAATATTAATTTAAATCATGGCTGCTTAAGGTTGGAGAATTTTAATGCATAGAGGCATAAAACACAGGATAATATCTTTCGCATGAAGCATGCTAGTGGAATTAACATTTATATTTTGTCTTTCAATATAATTTATCCTTACCTTTGCAGCACTTTGTTTCGTTTGTTAACGAATTAAAAGGGAATCAGGTGAAAATCCTGAACAGACCCGCTGCTGTAAGCTCTGTAAAGCTTGTGCAACATAGCCACTGTTATTCAAAATGGGAAGGCTGTACAAGTTGGAGTAAGTCAGAAGACCTGCAAAGTAATAGTTCGGACAGCTTTCGAGGAATAGAGCTTAAGAAACAGTGTCAAGATTATATAGTCTTTTCTTTGTTCTTATCGAAAGCATTTTATTGAATAATTTGTGAAGATGAGGACTTTTTTATTCTCCCTTATATTTTTATTTGTAGTAGGCTGTATGCATGTACAGGCTCAGATTAATGATAGTCTCAATGCAAAGAAACTGTCAGAGATAGAAATTTCTGCACAGATCAAACCTTCTGTCTCACGATCTACAACTCCACTTCAAGTGATTGATAATACAGAGATTGAACGAATAGGAATACTGTCCGTGTCTGATGCTGTACGTCGTTTTTCGGGAGTTACAGTAAAAGATTATGGAGGTATTGGAGGTATGAAGACTGTCTCAATAAGGGGGATGGGGGCACAACATACTGCAGTTAGTTATGATGGTGTTACGATGAGTAATGTTCAATCCGGACAGATTGATATCAGCCGTTTTTCGTTGGAAAATGTTTCCATGATAAGTCTCTCCATTGGTCAATCTGACGATATATTCCAATCTGCACGATCATATGCATCAGCCGGCTTATTAGAGGTAATAACATCAAACCCTGCCTTTAAGAATAAATCATATAATGGAAATATACAAGTTAAAGCTGGTTCTTATGGGCTTTTCAATCCTACTGTCTATTATGCACACCGACTGAATAAGAAATTCTCTCTTTCGTTAAATACAGGATGGGAAAGAGCAGACGGAAGATATAAATTTACATTTAAGAATGCCGACCAGACAGAAGAACGTAAGCGTAGAAATTCGGATGTCAATATCTGGCGTACAGAATTAAACCTTTATGGGAGTATGGGTAAAGCTGGCGAGCTGAAATTTAAGGTAAATTATTATGATTCGGAGAGAGGTTTGCCGGGTTCTGTAATTTTCTACAGAGACGACAATGAAGAAAGAGTCTGGAACAAGGATTTGTTCTCCCAGCTATATTACAAAAATAAAGTTAATGATAAAATAAGTATAAAAGGACAATTAAAATTTAGCCGCAACCATTATAAATATCTGTCAATAACCAATAATACAGCAGAAAACAAACAAGAAGACCGCATCACTCAGTATGAATACTATGCATCAGCAGGTATGATATGCAAACCTCTTAAATATCTATCTATAAGTTTATTTGAAGATATATTTCAGAATAGATTGAACAGTAATTTTGAAGATGTAGACAAGCCGAAGAGAATTTCATCACTCACAGCTTTGGCTGCTCAATTTACTAATAAATATCTAACCGTAACCGGAAGCCTTTTGGCTACTTATGTTGATGAAAGTCTTCAAACGGGAGAGTCACCTGAAGATAAGAAAAAGATAACGCCATCTATAAGTGTATCATACTTACCTTTCGAAGAAGCCAATTTAAGACTTCGTGCATCTTATAAAAAGATATTCAGAGTGCCAACTTTTGATGATATGTATTACATACGCATGGGCAATATAAATCTAAAACCGGAATATGCTACACAATACAATATAGGATTGACTTGGACAAAAAAAATATCTGAGACCATTGACTTTATGAGTGTATCTTTAGATGGTTACAGAAATAAAGTAGATGATAAAATTGTGCCTTTTCCTACAATGAATATTTTTAAGATGCGCAATTATGGAAAGGTAGATATGACTGGGGTGGATCTGAATACGCGTCTCCATGCATTGTTAACATCTCAAATATCATTAAATATCACAGGTAATTATAGTTATCAGAGAGTTATAGATGTAACAGATAAAAATAGTAAAAACTATAAAGATCAAATCCCTTACACACCGCGTCATTATGGTTCGGCATCGGTAAGTTTAGAAAACCCTTGGTTAAATTTTGCCTATACTGTTATTATATCAGGCAAACGTTACGCTCTTGATCAGAATATACCAAAAAATGAGATAGAATCATATACAGATCATAGTATTTCACTAAATAAGTCTTTTATATTAAATAATAATAGCTTACGCCTCCAACTCAATTTAATTAATCTGACAAACAAGAATTATCAAATTGTACAATATTATCCTATGCCGGGACGATCTTTTACAATATCAGCTAATTATAATTTTTAAATATTTATTCATATGAAAATAAATAAAATTTTTTACGCATTTCTCTTTGTAGCATTAGTTTTAGGATTCGCATCATGTAGTGATGACGAAGGCTATCCTGTTGTTGAACCACCTATTGTTGAGCCACCTGTTGTTGAACCACCTTTGGTAGGAACAGGATCATATATATTAAATAGTGGAAAAAGCGGAAGTAATAACGCAAATATTGCTTATTACGACTATGAAACAGGAAAGGTTACTTACAATGTCTTCGAATCAATAAATAGTAAAGGACTGGGAGATACTGGACAAGATATAATAACTTACGGAGATAGAACTTATATAGCAGTATCAGGATCTGCTGTTATTTATGTTTTGGACAAAACGGGTAAAATATTAAGTACTATAGAATCTACTAAAGAAGGAAAAAAGCAACAGCCGAGAAATCTTACAGCTTCAATTTTTAAAGTAT
>NZ_JAIXHZ010000131.1:0-5560 GCF_043392705.1 Dysgonomonas sp. Shenzhen-Wh21 | reverse complement strand
ATAATGTTGAACTCACTGTATCCAAGAAACAGAAGGATTGCTATTGGCAGCGTGTTGGATCGTAGTAACCATTTAGGATTGAGTAGCTTCGTCATGTTTGATTTCTGTTTTAGTAATTATGTAATTGGAGGTAATGTATGCTATGATAAGAAATGTAAGATAAACGACGATGCCTTCGGCCTGATGTAGCCATGATATCTTCGATAGAGAGAAGAAAGACGTTTCATTATTCATTATAGTGAGGTAACCAACAATTCTGGATACATTCGTTATTATAGTTGTAGTGTATGCCAGAATGAGGGCAAAAGGAAGTTTATACCATTTTTTTATTTTACTCGCTTTTATAAGTACAAAAGTGTACATAAGAAAACAGATGATAAAGAAGTTGAAACCTGAACACGATTTGTTTATGACGATATTTAAATATGGATATAAATACCCAGCTTCGGTGTCGTATGTTGAGGGTGAATTTATTATAAATGAAATTATCTTGTTAGTGGGAGCGAGTAGAAACTGTAAAGAATCTATGCCTAAATAAGGAAATATGAATTTTAGTAGAATAAATATACTAAAGCATACTAAAAAATAGAAGATATTATTTTTCATCGTGTGTATTTAAAGAACTTTGAAAAGCAAAGTAATTGTTTAAGTTTTATATCTCCAAATTTTTATAATAAATTATTTAAACATCGAGAATAAAATCACGACCTTTGCAGCTTGTAAGTTTTTTTGCAAGTAACTGAATAAAAATGATAGAAATAAATAAAGTACCGTCACCTTGCTTTGTGATGGAAGAAGAATTGCTTAGAAACAATCTCAGTCTTATCAAATCGGTGAAAGATAGGGCAGGAGTGAATATTATATTGGCATTCAAGGCGTATGCAATGTGGAAATCGTTTCCTATTATAAGAGAATACATACCATGTTCTACAGCTAGTTCTGTGTATGAGGCTCAATTGGCGTATGAAGAAATGGGTAGTTTGGCGCATACTTTTACTCCGGCATATACACCCGAAAATTTTCCTCTTTTCATGCGTTATAGCAGTCATATTACGTTCAACTCTTTATCGCAGTTCGATCGGTTTTATCCCGAAACGTTGAAGCATTCACATAAAGCATCCTGTGGCTTACGCATCAATCCCGAATATTCTACGGTAGAGACTGATTTATATAATCCCGCTACTCCGGGTTCACGTCTAGGTATCTCTTTGGATCAGTTGGGTGACAAGTTACCTGAAGGTGTAGAAGGACTGCATTTCCATACATTGTGCGAATCGTCGTCATACGACTTAGAGAAAACCCTGGAAGTGATTGAGCAGAAGTTTGGGCATTTATTGTCGCAGGTGAAGTGGTTTAATATGGGAGGCGGGCACCTTATGACCCGAAAAGATTATGACGTGGAACATCTTATCGGCTTACTCCAATCTTTTAAAGCGAAGTATCCTAATCTAGAGATTATCATGGAACCGGGAAGTGCTTTTGCTTGGCAAACAGGAGTCTTGGTTTCTACAGTGGTAGATATTGTAGAGAACAGAGGGGTTAAGACAGCAATACTCGATGTGTCTTTTGCATGCCACATGCCCGATTGTTTGGAAATGCCTTACAAACCGCATATCAGAGGCGCATATCACGAACCTGTACAAGGACTACCCACTTATCGTATGGGAGGAAGTAGTTGCCTGAGTGGCGATTTTGTTGGAGAATGGTCTTTTGATGAACCTCTTCTTATAGGTGATAAGATTATATTCGAAGATATGATTCATTATACAATCGTGAAGACTACTATGTTTAATGGTATATCTCATCCGGCTATTGCTCTTTGGAATAAGTCTAACCAGTTAGAGATTTACAGGGAATTTAGTTACGAGGATTATAAAACTCGTATGAGCTAGAATGTTAAATATTAGATCATAAACAATATAGATATAAGGTTGGCGTTTCATAGATAGAACTAACTTATTTAAGGAAATCGCCTATGAAAAAAAACTATACTCATAAGCTGTGCAAAAGTGTTGATAATGAAGGGGAGGTTGTCGCACCTGCCAAAAGTACACTGGACTTTCTAAAACAATTTGCACGAACATATTATGCTGAGAAATCTTTACCAAGATCACTAAATGAGTTTTGTGTGAATTAAGAAATCTCTCAGAAAAGAAATAAAGGGTATAGACTTTTTATGTTTGTACCTTTTTTCTTTTTGTCACTTGTGCTCTTTTTCGTATTTTTGCTTTAAAGGATGATAACATCAAATTTATAACTTATAATTCAATAGTATGCACCATAAAATAGCTCCGTCATTATTGTCTGCTGATTTTCTTAATTTGCAAGCCGATATAGAAATGGTAAACAATAGTGAAGCCGATTGGTTTCATTGTGATGTAATGGACGGAACATTTGTTCCCAATATCTCGTTCGGTTTCCCGATAATTAAGCAGATCAGTAAAATGGCAAAGAAACCATTGGATGTACATCTGATGATTGTAAATCCCGATCAGTATATTCCTGTTGTAAAGGATGCAGGTGCATATATGATGAATGTGCATTACGAGGCTTGTGTACATCTGCATCGAACTATTGCTGCAATACATGATGCGGGGATGAAAGCTGCCGTTACTTTAAATCCTCATACTCCTGTTAGTTTACTCGAAGATATACTTCAGGATTTGGATATGGTATTGCTTATGTCTGTAAATCCGGGCTTTGGTGGTCAGAAATTTATAGAGCGCACACTCGATAAAGTGTCTTGCCTCAAAGATATGATTGTAAGACGAGGATTGCATACACTTATCGAAGTAGATGGAGGTGTAAATTTGGAAACGGGAAAACGCTTGGTTGATGCCGGAGCTGATGTTTTGGTTGCCGGGAATGCTGTATTTGCAGATGCCAACCCGACAGAAATGATTCATAAACTGAAAAGTCTGTGATAGACTTGATGTAGTATTAACAGGTGCTGTGGAATGAGAAATCCATTCTCGAAAATACCATTCCTTTTCCTTCTGCTCTCGCTGATTGTAGGTATTCTGTTTCAGTACTATTTTAAGAACGAATATATAAGCATAGTCTTTTTTCTGTCAGGAAATATGGCTATGCTTTTGTCATATCTTATACCAAAGGATCGTCAATTCTCTTTACGCTGGCTCTTTGGTTTGGGTGTGGTTTTAGCAACGGTCGGGATAGGTACTTTCTCTACAGCATATCGTCAGTACTTATCTGAATATACTTTTTCGGGGACAAGAAACCTTTATAGAGGTATTGTAACAGACTCTCCTCAAGAAAAAGCTAAGACTGTTGCATATAGGGTATTTTTGCCCGATGAAGATAAGCAGGTAGTCTGTTATTTTCAAAGAGATTCGTTGATCTCCGATCGATTGAATCCGGGGGATGAGTTCCTTTTTTATGGTGAGGTTCAGCCCTTCCGAAATATGGGTAATCCCGATGATTTTGATTATGTCAGGTATATGTACAATCAGAACTTTGTAGGTTCTGTTTATGTCTCTTCAGACGCTTATAAAAGGACAGGAGAAGTCTCATCTAACCTTAAGTATCAAGCTTTGCGTTGCAGACAAGCTATTCTCAATTTCTATAAGGCTTTGGATCTGAAAGAAACTGAGTACGCTGTTTTGTCAGCATTGACTCTTGGCTATCAGAATGAATTAAGTGATGATCTGAAACAAGGATTCAGGACGACGGGAACCGTACATGTTTTATCCGTCAGCGGGTTACATGTCGGTATTATTTATGTAATGATAACTTTCCTGCTGGGCTTTGTTCATCGAAATTCAAAGTCCTATTGGATAAAGCCAGTCCTTATAATTCTTTTATTGTGGGGATATGCTTTTGTTACGGGTTTGCCTCCTTCGGTAGTTAGAGCAAGCGCAATGTTAAGTGTGTTTTGTGTATCGGAAATAGTTAAGCGAAAAAGCTTTTCTATTCACGCCTTGTTCATCGCTGCATTCTTTATGCTTTTAGTCAACCCTTTCTCTTTGTTTGATATTGGGCTGCAATTAAGTTTCATGTCCGTGCTCTCTATCTTATATCTTCACCCAAAGATGTCGGGTCTGATTAAGATAGAGAATAAGTATATAAGATATATCTGGCAGATGTTTGCTCTTTCAGTTGTTGCGCAGTTGGCTACATTTCCTATTTGCCTTTACTATTTCGGAACGTTCCCTACATATTTCTTTATTGCCAATCTGATTATAGTCCCTGTCGTTTCTTTGATTATGTATGCTGCGGGAGGAATTGTCTTTGCAAAGGTGTTGAGTTTTGTATTCTCTGATTTTAGTTATTACTTATACTATCTTCCGGTGAAACTTTTACATTTTGCAAAAGAGCAAAGGGTAATTGTTCAAATAAATGAATTGCGTAGGTCATAAAACTAATTAATACCTGTAAAAGTTTCCTTTGTCGACTTGTTGTTGATCTTTACGATGATAATCGGGATATTGCTTTTCCTTATATATAAGAAATCGAAGGCTTTAATTGTATGCTTAACCGCAATATTGATATTGCTTACGAGTCATGTTCACAGCAAGGTAGTTGATGATACAGAAGTGATAACTGTTTATAATAGAAGTCAGGCTTCAGAGATAAAATGGAGTAAGTCTGGGGTTCAAACAGATATCCTAACGGGTGATACGACAAGTGGCTATATATACATTAGTAATCAAGCAAACAATATGCTGATTTTGTCTTCTGATAACTGGAAAGAGAAGGCAACGGAAGAAAGATTCAAGGTGAACAACTTGGTGCTTACTCACTGTAACAGTTTCTCTTTATATTCTTTAACTCAGCTCTTTTGGATAGAAAATGTGGTTTTAGATGCTTCATTATCAAGATATACTAGGCACCGACTAGCTAAAGAATGTCAAAAACTAAATATTCCTTATCATGATGTAACTCAAAGTGGTGCATTTAGTTTGATTTTTTAGTACTTTTGTTGTTTGTATTTTAATTAGAATAAGGAGTTCTTGTAAATGATATCGAAAATAATAGCTAGTCAGAAGATAACAGCGGTAGAAGAGCTACTCGATCAATATGACAAAATTGTAATAGTTACCCATGTTTCTCCTGATGGAGATGCTATTGGATCTTCTCTTGGTTTGTACCATTATTTGAATGACTTGGGTAATGATGTAAATATTATAGTTCCTAATTCATTTCCTGATTTTTTGAAATGGATACCCGGAGCGAAGGATATTTTTGATTATGAAAAATATCCTGAATATGCTCAAAAGCTTATAGCAGAGGCTGAGCTTATCTTTTGTCTCGACTTTAATGTGCCAAAGCGGTCACACCATTTGGCTCCATTTATTGAGGCTGCTAAGGGAAAGAAAGTCTTGATAGATCATCACCCTGATCCAACAGAGTTCTGTGATGTGATGATTTCATACCCTGAAATATCATCTACTAGCGAACTCGTGTTTCGTCTGATCTGTCGTATGGGCGATTTTGAAGTGATGAGTTATAATACTGCTACTGCTATTTATACCGGTATGATGACCGATACAGGAGCATTTACTTACAACTCCAATAATATTGAAATATATTATATCATAGG
>NZ_JAIXHZ010000130.1:0-8530 GCF_043392705.1 Dysgonomonas sp. Shenzhen-Wh21 | reverse complement strand
CAACGATTTGATGCACAGAAGCTGACTAATATCATGAATTATCCTGATATTCATAAGAAAAGATATGTAGAGATTGCTCGTTCAATATACGAAAGATCAGCGAAATTAGTTGCTGCATCTATCGCCGGATTAGTTTTGGTTCTTGTATCACATGATCCTTCTATCAAGAAAATAAGATTGGTTGCCGAAGGTAGCTTATTCTGGAGTGAATACAGAAAAGGTAAAAACTATAAAGATATGGTAATGTCTGAGTTACAAAAACTTCTTGCAGAGTTTAATCATGCAGATGTTCATGTACATGTAGCTCAAATGGACAATGCAAATCTTATAGGTTCCGCTATAGCTGCTTTGTCGTAAACTAAAGATATAATAGCAAGTAGGGGTTTGGATGTTTCCAAATCCCTTTTTTCTTATAATCAATATCGGTTAAGTCACTTTTTATAAGTATTTTTGCCCTGCAAATAACTATTTGTCGTTTTATTTTATCTGGACTATTATATGACTATGTTAGAAAAAGCAGTTGCCGCACTCCCTATAAAAGGATATCTGAATATGGAAATACCGAAAGGTATAAATCTGGTAGAAGAGATTAATAAAATGCGAAAAGAAAAGAATGCTATCATTCTTGCGCATTATTACCAGACAGGCGATATTCAGGATATAGCCGATTTTTTGGGTGACAGTTTGCAACTGGCACGTGCCGCCGAAAAAACGGATGCAGATCTAATCGTATTCTGCGGAGTGCACTTTATGGCCGAAACGGCTAAGATTTTGAATCCGACCAAGAAGGTAGTTCTTCCTGATTTATTGGCTGGTTGCTCTTTGGCAGACTCTGCGTCAGGAGAGGGGATTCGTGAAATGAAGAAGAAATATCCGAATGCCATCGTTGTGAGTTATATCAATTGTGATTCTACCGTTAAGGCTGAGAGTGATATAATTGTTACGTCATCCAATGCCGAGCACATCATAAACTCTTTGCCGGAAGATCAAGAGATTATATTTGCCCCTGATAAAAATCTGGGTAGATATATCAATCAAGTGACAGGACGAAATATGATACTTTGGGACGGTGCTTGTATTGTGCATGAAGCATTCTCTCTGGAACGGATTGCACAGCAGATGTTGGAACATCCGAAGGCTAAACTTATAGCTCACCCCGAAGCTCAAAAACCGGTTTTGCAGGTAGCTCATTATATTGGCTCTACAGCCAACTTACTCAACTATGTAGTGAATGATAGCAGTCAGGAATTTATTGTGGCTACAGAGGAAGGTATATTGCATGAAATGAGAAAACGTGCACCGCACAAAACACTAATTCCTGCTCTGACGATTGATGATAAATGCAATTGTAGCGAGTGTCATTTTATGAAATTAAATACAATGGAGAAATTGTATTTGTGTATGAAGTATGAGCAGCCGGAGATATTAATGGATCAAGAAATCCGACTAAAAGCATTGAAGCCTATAAATAGAATGTTGGAAATGTCTAAGGCTATTAAATAAACAAATAACAAAAAGTGATGATTTATGAATTGTGAGCACATAATGTTGTGTGTTTGTAATCCGTAATTTATAATTCATAACAAAGAATGATATATACTGATGTTTTGGTGATAGGTTCAGGAATATCCGGCCTGTCGTATGCTTTAAAAATAGCGCAACAGAGACCCGATACTAGGATAACAATTATCACAAAATCAGACGATGAAGAGTCGAGTACCAAGTATGCGCAAGGAGGGGTTGCTGTTGTAACCAATTTCGAAAAAGACAGTTTTGATAAGCATATTGAGGATACTCTACGAGCGGGAGATGGCTTATGTAAACGTGAAGTGGTAGAGATTGTAGTGAAAGAAGGCCCTGAGCGTATCCGCGAAATGGTGGAGTGGGGTGCTAATTTCGATAAAGACGAGTTTCAAAGTTATGACCTGGGGCGTGAAGGCGGACATACCGAAAACAGGGTAGTGCACCATAAGGATATAACCGGAGCAGAAATAGAAAGAGCATTGTTGCAAGCTGTAGAGCGACTCGAGAATGTTACTTTGCTCAACCATCATTATGTTATCGATTTACTTACTGAGCATCAAGTACCGCAATCCGAATTTGATAAATATAACCTCCACTGCTATGGAGCATACGTGTTGGATATGAAAGCCAGCCGAATCATTAAAATGACGGCAAAAATTACACTAATGGCTACCGGAGGATGTGGGCATGTATACAAAAATACGACAAATCCGACTATAGCTACAGGTGATGGTATTGGCTTGGCTCATCGTGCAAAAGCCAGAATCAGCAATATGCAATTTATTCAGTTTCACCCGACTGCATTCTATAGTAATACGACAGGTCAGCTACCTTTAATATCAGAGGCTGTAAGAGGCTTTGGAGCTAAATTACGTACTGCTTCAGGAGAGCCATTTATGCATAAATACGATGATAGGGAAGAGCTGGCATCACGGGATATTGTAGCACGAGCTATTGATAATGAAATGAAACTGCGTGGAGACGATTATGTTTGTCTGGATTGCCGACACTTAGATCAACGAAAGTTTCTCGAACATTTTCCAAATATCTATAAGCAATCTAAAGATGAAGGGCTGGACATGTTCATGGACTTGATCCCAGTGGTACCGGCAAGCCATTATCTATGTGGAGGAATAGATGTCGATTCATTTGGGCAAAGTACAATAAAGAATATGTTTGCTGTGGGCGAATGTTCGAATACAGGACTTCACGGTGCAAATCGTTTAGCATCCAATTCTTTGCTTGAAGCTCTCGTTTTTGCACATCGTGCAGCAATGAAAACGATAGAACGCTTGCATGAAGATAATTTTAATTACGATCATCTTCTAAAAATTCCCGAATGGAATCAGGAAGGAATGAGAGTGAATGAAGAAATGGTTTTACTCAATTACCTTCGAAAAGAATTGCAGACATTAATGAGTGATCTTGTCGGTATTGTGCGTAGCAATGCCCGTCTGAAAATGGCAAAGCAAAAAGAAGAAGAAATATACAAGTCTGTAAAAGAAATATATAAATTTTCGATACTATCGCCGCAACTCTCAGAATTAAGAAATCTGGCTAGTGTGGCTTATCTGATTATAACTCAAAGTATAGAACAAACCGAGAATAGAGGTACATTTTATAATAAAGATTTAGATATTCATGAATAGACCTTCATACGTAACTGATAGTAGATTATATCATTTTATTGATGAGGCCATTAAAGAAGATATTGGCGACGGAGATCACTCTACATTGGCCAGTGTGCCTGCTGATCTGCAACAAAGAGCTCATTTGATCATAAAACATGACTGTATCTTAGCCGGAGTTGATCTGGCTCGAGAGATATTTCATTATTATGATAAAAATCTGAAAATAGATATCCTCAAAAATGATGGGGATCAAGTAAAAGAGGGTGAGATCGCATTTATAGTATCAGGTGCGGCTCGTTCGATTCTCACAATGGAACGCCTAGTACTAAACTGTATGCAGCGTATGAGTGGAATAGCGACGTATACGCATCGGATGGTAGACTTGCTGGCAGACACAAATACGCGTATTCTGGATACCCGAAAAACGGCTCCAATGTTCCGTATGTGTGAGAAGTGGGCCGTGCATATAGGTGGAGGTCAAAATCATCGCTTTGGACTTTTTGATATGGTCATGCTCAAGGACAATCATAACGATTATGCCGGAGGAATAACCAAAGCTGTAGAGGCAACAGTAAAATATCTGAAAGAGAACAATAAAAATCTACGAATAGAGGTAGAAACACGCAACCTGAAAGAAGTAGAGGAAGCCTTGGCTACAGGTGCTGTGGACGTCATTATGCTCGATAATATGTCTTTATATGAGATGAGTGCTGCTGTAAAGCTAATAAACGGTAGGGTGAAGGTAGAAGCTTCTGGGGGCATAACAGAAGATATGGTGCATGATATAGCTAAGACCGGAGTGGATTATATTTCTTCGGGAGCAATTATATATTCTGCCCCAAATATTGATTTAAGCCTTAAAGCCTTTTAATTTTATCTGAATTACCATGAAAGCAGAAGAAATTCTATCCTTACGCTTATCTAATCATCAGTTGGATGGTACATTCGTGGGCGAAGCATACGAGTTGGTTTCGTGGATGGGAGCTATTCAGGCACAAGACTACAATATGGCGAAATGGGGCATCGGTATACGTATTCCCGAAATTCCCGATCAGAAGATTGAAGAGGCTTTGAACAAGGGTGATATTTTACGTCTTCATATCTTACGTCCGACATGGCATTTCGTATCTAAGGACGATATATACTGGATGCTTTATTTGAGTCTTCCGAGAGTGAAAACTGCAATGCGATCTTATGATAAGGATTTGGGACTTACCGAATCGTTAATAGCCCGTACAAATTCAATTATAGAAAAGGCACTTCAGGGAAATTCATTAACACGTCAAGAGCTGAAAGATGTAATAAATAGGGCAGGTATAGATGCCGATAATAGAACCGTTAATCATATAATGATGCATGCCGAGTTGGATGGCGTTGTATGCAATGGAGAGACGAAAGGCAAAAAACAGACGTATGCTTTGTTGCAAGAAAAAGTTGAAAAAACGACCGATCAGTTCGATAAAGAAGAATGCCTGTATAAATTAGCATTCAAATATTTTAGGAGTCATGGTCCTGCTACTTTACAGGATTTTGTTTGGTGGTCGGGATTGACTACAGCAGAAGCCAGACAAGGAATAGCTCTGATAGGGGGCGATTTTATTCATGAAACAATAAATGATCAAACATATATTTTTCATAGAGACTCTAAGCCGCTAAACAGTAATAATTTGATCAATCTTTTACCTGCTTTTGATGAATTTACAGTTAGCTATAAGGATAGAAAAGAAAGTCTGCATATTGACCATCACCATAAGATAATAACAAGTCCGGGAATATTCAGACCTGCTATCAGCCTTGATGGCAAAGTTATTGGTACTTGGAAAAAGTCATCAAAAAAGAATGAAATTCTTGATACCGAGTTCTTTTGCACATCAAATAAGAAAACGCAGAATTTGGTTACTAAAGCTATCGAAGGATATAAAAAATACCTACTTTAAGTATATATCATATACACTACAAATACAACATACAATGTAAAAGTAAGGAAGATAAAAAAGCTATTTATACTTATCAGAACAAAAGATTTTAAATTGGATATCAATCTGTTCTCTTCAAAGAATACTCTATTTCCTCTGAAAAAATAGAATGTTACATATAGAGTAGCAAAAGAATATAAAAGAAAATAGAATGTTGTATTTAAGTTTAACCAATCGAACAGACAGCTTAGAATTGTTGCTATCGTTATCGTTAGCAAGGTCGTAGAAAAGAAATGCAATGTAAATACTGCGCTGTCGAAATAATATTTTTTCTTTTTATTATGGAACAACCATAACCAAAAGGCAAAGAGAGGCATATATATAAAGAGAACTTTGGGGATATTGTGAATGAAGAACTCGATGGCTTTTTCTCCTTTTTGTTTATCTTTTACATTTTCTAATATACCTGCTATAAATTGTTTTGTCTTATTCCCTGTCTTTTCATCTACTCCTGATGTATTAATTTTATCTTCGATCTTACTAACTTTCTCAGGTATTTTAGTCTCATTAATGAGATTTTTCTTATTTACGTCCAGCTTTGCTATAATCGTATCTATGGACTTCGTATCTACATTTTCGCTGATCTCTTTTTGTGTTTTTTCTTTGTCAGGTGCTGATGCTTCGGGAAGGAGAGGGGGGATAAAAAAGGCAATGAAACTGATGAATATATAAAGAGTAAAAGGGTTCACATACGATTTTCGTTTTCCATTCATATACTCCAATGAGAGTTTGCCGGGAGAAAGAAATAGATATTTTGCTGTTCTCCAAAAAGAACTGTCGTAATGCAAAAAATCGAAGACAAAATGAGTAAATACATGATGGAAAGATTGCCTGCTTTCACTGTTTTCTTGTCCACATTTAGGACAGTAGTGCTGCTCAACAAAAGCTCCGCAATTTTGGCAAGTCTTGTTGATCCTGATTTTATGTTTACTCATAGTTCAAAAAAAGCTATTATAGTTATTTGCTGAATCGATAGGTGATACCTAGTGTACCGTATATGTTGTAGAACGTGAATTTAATAGGATTTGATCCCGAATAAAAATAAGGAAGAAGCCCCCAAGTAAAACTACCATAAAACCCAATATGACTATTTAAGCGATATTCACCTCCTGCTAATAGTCCAAAATCATAGTCACGAGAGTCGTTTCCAAAGTCGAATGTTGCACCCTCTCCGCTTATTTCTTGTTTCTGACCTACCGGAGAGTCTATTCTGATGTATCCATCATTTACATATCCGTCAAACTTGGATGAGAGAGTTCTTGCTGCATATATACCCAGTTTAACTTGCCATTTGTTATTGAATCGGTATGTACCATATATAGGTACGGTAAGATAAGTCATATCTACATTCGTTACATTCTTTCCTACAAAGTAACCTGTCAACTTTTCGCTTCCTTCGGTCAAGGTAACACTTGTGTACATGTACTTCACGTGATCGGAAACTCGCATCCCTTTCCAATCGAGACTTAGTCCTGTGCCTACACCCCATCGTTCGTTGAGGTTGCAGACTAGATTGAATCCTAGTTGAGGGTTGAATTTTGGATTGTAACTATTAATCTCTCTTACTTCAGCCGGAATAGGTACAGGAGCAGTTGCTCCCATATTAAATCCTAGGATAAAGCTCAGATCAAATGTATTGTTATCAGAATTCTGCGCTGAAATATTATTACTTATCATTAATACTGTTGCAAGTACTAGGATGATGTTATATTTTAATCTCATCAGATATATTCTTATTTTATAGGATCGCATACTAGTTCAAGGTCATCAGCAATGAGAGTGCTGCCCACAGCTCCCTGATATTCGTTTCCATCTTTGCTTGATGCCAAAACAATGGTAAGACGATAATCATTTTTCGTGAAATCGAGTTCTTCTTTATAACTGAATGGTATAGAAAAATGTATAAACCCATTGTTAGCTGGCGTTTCCACTATATTTCCGTCAGTATGAGACCATTTGGCTGTTCCTACAACTCTAGGCGATGTGAGAATTGATTCTCCATCAAGAAACTCTTCGTTTGCGGGAGCACCTTTACTTACTTTAAATATTGTAGCATACATCGACAGCGAATCTGTTCTGTTTGCTATAACTTTTCCATCTTTACCTGTAAAAATATCGCCCGGGGTATATTTGTAGTAACCATTGAACATGATTGGTTTACCATTTTCTTTCGGATGAGCCTGTCCCAATATTAGTGATTTTAGAGGGTTCGACATATTCGCGGAAAAAGCTCCTCTAAAAAGTGATCCCGAAAAGATAGGGTAGTCTATTCCAAAAACCGTTGTGCCTTTTATCGTGCGTAGTATCGCAGCATATTTTCCATTAACACAGTCGGTCGTTTTATCGGTAGGATAATGATCCAACGTTAATGATCCGGTGCCTACCAAAATAGACAGTCCCGAGTTTGCATTACTCCATAATAGATCACTTAAAATCGGATACGGTGCTTTTTCTGTACCCGCTGTTGTCCATTCTTCGAACGTATTTTTAAGACTAATCTTGGAGGTTACTGTTACTGTATATGTTTTTGTATACTTCCCATCTTCGGAAGTTACTGTATAGATAACATTTTTTCCATTCGAAAAATCTTGAGAAGTTCCCGATTTCGGTTCGATCGTAGCTCCGGCTGTAACTTCAATTATTGGTGTAAGGTGTGAGTAATCAGCATTTTCGGAAACGAAAAGCTGAACAGTATATTCTGTTATAGCGCGAGTGATAAATACTCCATCTTCAACTTTCATATCTATAATGTCCGCCTCCATATTTAGCGGCTCATCTTTTATGCATGAAGTAATACTTAGCATACACAAGATAAATAGTGATAGATTCTTAATATTCATAAATTATTCTAAAAGAAACGATGATAAAGTTACACAATGATTTTGTGGCAGAAGTTTTTAGTTTTGTAAATTAATGCTTTTTAACGCTAAAATCTTCTGAGATAATTTATCATATTTCCTTCTGTGAATATGATATAGTTCACGAATAGAGTCACTTCCTAGTAGTATATTTCAGTAGGAGTACTACTTAGTTCAACATATAGGTTTTCATTTTTGACTGAAAAACGTACTTTGTTTTCCTTCGAGAGCCAACCTAATGCAAGAAGTATCAACGAATTTTTGTAATGTGTTAATTCTTCAATTTCTTGAACCGACATTTTGCCTCTTTCCGACAGATACTGCCAAATAGCTGTGGCGTTTATACGAATATCTTTCTTTAGCATGGCGAATCGTTTTAGTTTGGTTAAATAAAGCATATCTTATATGTAAATATACTAATTTTAATTGATTAACGAGACAACTAAGCCTCCTAATATTGTACCAAAACCACAATTTACCCAAGATTCAGCTGAAAGGGGATATGTTCCCCAATAACATGCAAAATAGTACCAATAGATAT
>NZ_JAIXHZ010000129.1:0-10888 GCF_043392705.1 Dysgonomonas sp. Shenzhen-Wh21 | reverse complement strand
TTTCTTGATATCTGTCGGGTAAACACGATCCTTGTCAAACTCAGGTAATACCTCTTCGAAGTATTTCTTTAATTCTTCAGGCTTTGAGTTTGCACTGATCGATACTTTAGCCCCATTTTCTTTCTCTTTGATAGAAGCAAGAAAATAATAAACTGGTATAATATAATTATAGAATCTGGTTTCGACTTCGAACAAGAAGATAACAGCAGCGAAGAGAATACGGAAGATAACGAGTAATGCTTGTTAAGTAATATTGTTATCAGACCTTAAAAGTATTCTCTAAGTGTTTACTAAGGTCTACGTTTTATAATAGGAACCCCTTCAAAGGCCTCCCCGAAAATGGAGAAGTTTGGAGGGATTCTTATTTTGTGGGCTCTCTATTTTTTTCAAAGATAGTTGCGACTATTGTCTTATATTTTATAGATAAGCCTCTTTCTATTTCCGATGTATAGGTATACAAAAAAAGCTTATCTGTTTGCAGATAAGCTTCCTTATATTATATGATTTATATATTTTCCTTATTCAGTAGGAGGTGTTGTAGGCTGTTGGGTAGGAGCCGGAGTTGTTGTACTTGCTGCACTTTGACCTTGATTAAGAGGTAAAGTAGTAGACATATCAGGTGTTCCTGTAGCAGGAGTAGTTGGTATGCTTATATCCGGTTTTGCTGTTCCTAAACCACCTTTAGGTCTGATCATAACACAAACAATACTCATTATCATGATGAAACCAGCCAATCCCCAAGTTGCTTTCTCCAAGAAGTCTGTGGTTTTACGAACTCCCATGATTGCATTTGAAGATGAAAATCCTGATGAAAGGCCTCCGCCTTTTGAGTTTTGAACAAGAACTATAAGTACCAAGGCTATAGCTGCTATCACAATTAATATGGTAATAAGTGCGATCATTTTTTATCTTTAGATTTTGAATTTATAATCAATTTTTCGAGAAAACTCAATTGGTCTGCAAAGTAAATATTTTTTTTTGGATAATTCAAACTTAAATGTTTAATTATTTTGTATGCTTTCTCATACTTCTGCTGCTTTATATATATTTTGGCAAGGGTCTCGGTGAAAAACAAGTCTTCATTTAATTCATCCTGATCTTCATTGCTGTCTTTTAGTTCATAAGTATGATCTCGGAGCGACTCATCTTCTTTCTCTATTTGGATATGGATGCCATCTTCTTCCGACTTAGTAATGAAGGTATCTATAATATCTTGATGCTTGAGTTGCAGGTTGCTCTCTTTTTTGTTCTCTTCTTCCTGAGGCTGATACTGTATGTATGAAAAATAATCGGTTGTGGCTATGCTCGAATGAGATATATTATACTCCAGTTGCATGTCATCGCTGATTGTTTCGCCTCGAGATTCAAAAAAAGCATTTAATAGAATGTTCGTCTTATCTTCAGCAATTTCTTTTTTACCTGTTTCTACAAAAAATTGTTCATATTCTTCACTGAATATATAATAGAACAGAGCTCTTCTGTCAGTTATTGTAATACTGAGCCTTTCCAGTTCTGTTTTATATCTTTCAGGTTCGTGTATATACACAGCTTTTAGATATATGAAAATGGCAGCTTGAAAAAAAGGGTATTCGAAAGCAATCCTCTCTAGACTTCCGATATCGGATTTGGAGGGAGAGTTTTTTTGAATAATAAATTCATTAAGCTTCTGAATATCCATGTTTAAGATCTTATAGCAATATTTAAAATGATTGTTTATTACCAATTCGACATGGTTGCATTAAATATCTGGTCTACTATCTCTTTTGTGAGTTCTTCTCCGAGTTTATCTTGTACATCGGTAAGCATTTTGCTACTCTCAAAATCTCGATATGCCGAGATTGTCTCCTCTTTATCCTCCTCTGGTCTTACATTATTTCTAAATCGGAATTTAACCGCCATTGTAAGTCGAGTCTGCGAAGCCAGATTGTTTTCCTGTACAGCCAGAGGTGTCAGATCCCAACGTACAATCTCGCCTTCTATTTCCATTGACGGTGCTACACTGGTAAACTGTAGTTTGGTTCCGCGTATAAACACATCTTTCATTTCCTCGTTAAACATTTGAGCTAACATAGGATATACGTTCGGCGACTGGTTTTGGAAGTCGCGAATCTCTAAAGTGGGTGTTTCGGAATAGTTAATGTTCGAACCGTTAAACTTGTATGAGATTGTACAAGCTGTCATCATGATTGACACTAGGATCAACAGACCGATTTTTTTCATAAATTTTCCAGATTATATTCTTTTATTTTTCTGTACAGTGTACGTTCCGATATTTTCAGGTCTTGAGCCGCATTCTTACGCTTTCCGTTATGACGATCCAACGCTTTTATTATCATGTCTTTTTCTACATCCTGTAGAGAAAGTGTTTCTTCTTCATATTCCGGAGCTTCTATTATATCTACGTCAGCAATATCATTTCTGGTAGGGGTAATAGTATGAGGATCATTTTTTATAGTCAGAGGTGTAGTTGCTCCTTTGTCAGCTGCGCTAACTACCATAGTGGGTAAAGCACTATCGCTTTTGCTGATTGTGGATGCAGAGACAGCATCTGAGGCTTTTAGATTTCCGGCAACAATATCATGAACAATTTTTTTCAACTCATTCATGTCTTTTTTCATATCAAAAAGTACTTGGTAGAGTATTTCTCGCTCATTACTAAAGCTTTTAGGATCATTATGTCCCGCAGAAGTGTGTATGGGAATTAAGCCAACCTCGTTTGCCGGAAGATAAAGTTTTAGTATATCCGGAGTTATTTCTCTTGCCTGTTCTATAATTGATATTTGTTCGGTAATGTTCTTTAGCTGGCGAATATTCCCCGGCCAATAGTAATCTTTGAGCATTTGCTTTGCCGATTCGGTCAGAACGATAGACGGCATGTTGTATTTTTCAGCACAGTCGCTTGCAAACTTTCTAAAGAGTAGAGGGATATCGTCTTTCCTGTCTCTTAGGGCAGGTATCCGAATGGGTACAGTGTTTAAGCGGTAATACAAGTCTTCACGAAAACGTCCGTTTCGTGTAGCAGTTATCATGTCCAGATTTGTAGCCGCAACAACACGTACATCTGTTTTCTCTACTTTTGATGATCCTACTTTTATAAATTCACCCGTTTCCAGCACACGCAGTAAACGCGCCTGTGTAGAAAGTGGTAATTCTCCCACTTCGTCGAGGAACAATGTACCTCCATTCGCTACTTCGAAATACCCTTTTCGTTCGCCTGTAGCTCCTGTAAAGGATCCTTTTTCGTGTCCGAAAAGTTCTGAATCTATAGTACCTTCGGGGATAGACCCACAGTTGACCGCAATATAAGTTCCATGTTTGCGATGGCTGAACTGATGGATAATCTGCGGAAAACTTTCTTTTCCCACTCCGCTCTCTCCTGTCACCAGTACAGACATATCGGTAGGTGCTACCTGAAGCGCTATGTCTATAGCTCGGTTGAGATCGGGTGTGTTCCCTATGATGCCGAAGCGTTGTTTTACCTGTTGTATATCTGGTCTTGCCATTTTATTAGATAGATAAGTCACAAATAAACAAAAGTTTATATGTGAAGTTTAACGAAACCTGACAAAATTACATATTAATTTTAGTTTTGTCAGTCTTTTTTAGTGAAGATTTCTAAAGGTGATGAGTTTAATCTGTAGATTTAGCTAAAGCGTATGTTTTAGCTTTCAAAAACTCTCCGAATTCCTTTATATCTGTATGTTTTGCCTGTTCTTCCGGTGATATTGGCTCACCCAATCGTAAGTATATCGTTTTACCCTTTTTATTATATACTTCATGTCCTAACCTCAATGAGCGGAGTCTCCAATTTACAAGATCAAGAAAGTTAAAGAACCAAGAGTTTTTACCGCTAAAGTACATGGGTATCACAGGTACTTTCGACTTCTTTATGAGCTTTAGAACTGGTTCTTGCCATTCTCGGTCTTCGACTTCCATTCTGAAGTTTCTTACTTTTGTCTTAGACACAGCACCGGCAGGGAAGAATCCCAATGGATGTCCGCTTTTGATATGTTCGATGGATTGTTTTATTCCTTCGAGGCTCGACTTACTTGCCATTTTTCCGCTTTGGAAAGGATTAACAGCAATGAAGTTGGGAGACATTGTGTCTATCATGCCGAGAATGAAATTTACCATCATTTTATAGTCGGGACGAACCGATGCGATTGTGGCAATGGCGGCAATACCATCTATGTGACCGTATGCATGGTTCGAGACAGTGATAAACGAAGCTCCTTCGTATTGGTTAAGCACCTCTATATTTTCGACTACTATATTGACTCCAACGTCTTGTAGCAAATGTTTGCAAAATTCAGGGCCTTCGTATTGCTTCGAAGTATCGTAGATGCGGTTGACTTTATTCATCCCGGTCAGCCACATAGCAAATTTTATAAGTATATTTCCAAATGGGCCACGCAAAATGGGGCTCATTTTGCGAACATCATCATAGCTCAGTAATTTTTCCTTCATGCTGCTGTTTTTTTACTGTTGCAAATTTCGTTAAAATAGAAATATTAGACAAGTATTAATTAAGATTCGTCATGAAGTTCGATGATATCCAAGTCTGAGATATTGCCTTCACTCAAGTTAAACTTAAGAAGGGTTCTGACTTTATGTATTCCATATTTGCCTGCTGCACCCGGATTGATGAATAATCCGTTTATTTTTTTATCGAATATGACTTTCAGTATATGTGAGTGCCCGGTTATAAATAATTTGGGCGGATTCATAAGTAATATTGATTGTACTTTTCGTTCATACCTACCCGGAGAGCCTCCGATATGAATCATAAACACATCTACACCTTCGAGTGTGAAGCGTAACGTTTCGGGGTATGCTGCACGTACACGACTATCATCTATATTCCCGTACACTGCCCGAAAGGGTTTGCCCAAAGCTTCGAACTTTAAAGCCAACTCCATTGAACCTATATCTCCCGCATGCCATATTTCGTCACAGTCGGAAAAATATTTTGCAAACTTCTCATCCCACCAGTTATGGGTGTCAGAAAGTAATCCTATCTTTTTCATTATAGATTGATACAAATACAAAAACAAACAGATAGGATAAATGTTCCCATCGAAGTATATTTCAAGTATGGGTCGAGTAGACGATTCTCTTTTATTTTGATAATGTTAATTAACAATTTAAAAAATACAAGAAAACTTAATAGGTACATATATTGATACCAGTGGGTACTATATAATATAGAATATGCCGTAAGGGAAACGAACGCTCCTATAATTAATAGGGCGTGGTATATCTTAGCATTCTTGATTCCTATCCGTACAGGGATTGTTATTTTCCCTGATTTTCTATCATTGTCTATGTCGCGCATATTGTTAAGATTGAGTACGGCAGCTGTTAGCAAACCCAAAGCTATAGCAGGTAGCCACGGCTTGAAATCTATAGTATGGGTATGTAAAAAATATGTTCCAACTACCGATACAAGTCCAAAAAAGATAAAAGAGAAAATATCTCCCAATCCCTTGTATCCATAAGGATTTTTTCCGGCTGTATATTTTATTGCGGCGACAATACTACCCAGTCCCAAGCCTAGAAAGAGTAAAATATATTGCCATGCCATAAACTGAAGAGCAACGTAAACAAGTAATATCCCGATCACAATAGCACATGCTATAGCTATTTTTATAGCTTTAGTCATCTCTTCGGGAGTAATGGCTCCGCTTTGAACTGTTCGTTGAGGTCCTATTCTTTCGCCTGTGATATCTGTACCTTGTTGGTAGTCACCAAGGTCGTTTGCCATATTTGATAGCAGTTGTAATACATTCGCGACCAAAATGGTCAGAATAAATACGAATATGCTGAATTTTCCTGTGCTATATGCGATCCCGCTGCCACATAGTGCTGTAGCTCCCGCCAGGAATAGTGTGCGTGGACGCAGAGCCGATACCCAAGATTTTACAGATGCCATAATTAAATTTGTGCAAAGGTATGTATTTTAGTCTGATGAGAAAAATATTATTATCAGGTCAAATTCTAATATTACCTAAAAATAGAAAGATGACGTTACGCTTACTTTTACCTGTTTATAGTTTTCTTTATATTGTCTAAATCGAACAATATTCTTATTCCGAAATCCTGATATTTTGTTTTCTTGAATGAGGCGAATACTCCTACATTAAGCAGCTTTGTGAAGTTTAGTGAGTAGCCCATCTCACTGTATTTCATGTCGGCGGTGTATAGGTTTTTTAGATGTAGGCTTTCTGTAAACATTTTTCCTTGAAGAAATGGCAGTCGCTTAATTAATATATACTTGCTTTCGTAGTTGAAATTGGTTCTGATCCAATATCTGTTTGTTGAAGCAACATAATTGTCTAACAGCATAAAGGATGTGAATGGAGATTTCAGATTCACTGTTACATTCGATGTGTTGAAATGTTGATAATCCACAAAGTGTATTTTGTCTCTTTCGCCCAGAAAGCGACCTCCTTCGAGTTGGTAGTTGAAGTTGCTAAACTCACTTAACTTTATATTTTGTTTTATGCCTCCCGATAATTTTTGATATTGAGCATTGTTGGTTTGCCATCCGGAGAATGCCTGCTCATAATTAACATAGAATGTAGGAGAAGCGTATTTTTCATATTTTTTCGCTCCATCTTTTATAGAGAAATAGGCGTAAGGGGTGTATTCTATGCCTAAGTTGAATGCTGTTTTGTCAAACCTGTCGTCAGGGTATATGTTAGGCGTGATTTTACTTTTCTTACCCCAGGTGTAATCCGTATTATTTGATAATCCATGACGCCTGTCTATCTCCAGTCCTACAGATACAGATAATCCGTTCGAAATATCTATACTATTCGTTGCGGAAATAAAATCTTTCTGATAGAAGTAATTATAATTCTTACCTCTTATTAGTGAATTTGAAAAGTTATTGAAGCGGTGAATACCTAGTGGATTGAAATCCTCACTAGTGCTTCCTAAAGAGATAGTAAGGCTGCCTAATCTTAGTGGCGCATAAGTGAGATTTATATTACCTCCACCTACCAATCTTTTCCTTGATAAGGTATAATATATATAAGGTGTTATTTCGAGCTTGTTGTGTTTTCCGATATTACTCGTTAACCTGAATGATTGCCCCATCCATAGCCCATCTACAAAATTATACTCATAGATACTACCTTCGAGTAGCCCATTGAATTTGATTTTCACCTTGCTGGAGTCACTTCCTATCTGCCCTCCATTTATTATATTTGAAAATGTCAGCATTGGATTACGGTGCTTTTCTCTCGCCGAATCGAGATGTTGCTGTATGGAATCCCTTTTAATTAATGTTTTTATCTCCCGTTCTCCCAAAGGTATCGTTCTTACATTGGTCCAATATGCCGTATCACGCTTAGATGCCAAACTATCCGATTTTACTATATATAAGGAGTCTTGACGTGCGATTTCAAAGGTTCTTTTCTCTTTTTTGCTTTTTGCACCACTTATCACCGATTTATTCGTTGTAATATTACTATAGGTTAGTGATGTGTAGTAGTTCATTGTAGCTTTAATTCCGAAGATGTCAATATCAGATGCTATCAAATAAGTGATAGGCAGATATACATTTGGTGCTAATTCCTGAAACGAGATTGTATATGCTTGTTTTGCTCCGTATGGATTAGAATGAAGTTCCGCAGAATATATATGCCATGTATAATCTGCTATATATATGTAGCCTTCAAAAAGCGAAGGGTCTTTTAATTTGGGTTCTATTTTGATTTTATTTATTGTTAATCCATTCTCTTCTATAAACCCTTCGTATCTGAATTTGTAGTAAGAAAATGCTTGAGGATGCAACGGCGAAATGTATGAACCAATCTTCGGGTTGTACAAGGAAGTGCTTAATATTCCCATCGCGTCTTTCGAATCTATATTGTCGGGAATACTGCTGGAGAATGCTTTTACTGTTTGTTCGTACTTGTCGGGTGCTGTAAAACGTATTTCGTTGAAGGATTCTTGTGTAAATAGCAACTCTTTAAAATCTGATAGTTTAACCCCTTCTTCTCTTTTTGCCATTTTGTCTATCAATGACGAAACTTTAAGCAATTCAGCGTTTACCTTTATGTAGGCTTCGGCAGTGTACTCTTTTACTGAAGCGGCATATAATGGTGCTTTTTCTATTGCTTTCCGCATAATAGGGTAGGCCGGGTCTTCCTGATTTGATACGGTAATTTCTTTCAGGTTGAAAGGTGTTTCATATAGTACTATATCTAATGTAGTTACTTTGTCTGTACTGATTTTTATTTTTCGCACTTCGGGTTTAAACCCCAAACATTTATATTCAACTTCGTATTCTCCGTTGGGTATAGTCGTTTGATAGCTTCCTGTTTCGTTACATACCAACCCTTGATTTACACCTTTTATATATACTGTGCTTCCATATAACGGTTCGCCATTTGTGTCTGTAATTTTTCCTTTAAAGTTTTGTGCGTGCAAATGAATGGAGCAAAAAAAGGATAAAACCAAGGCAATATATAATCTCATTATTAGTTTATTATTTAGGGACACTTTTTAACATTCTCTACAAATATATCGGAAATATCGATTTATTCTTTACTTATTTCCTGTTTTTATTCGATTTAATGTTACAAAGGAGTGACATTATTCTATATTCCCCTGTGAAATAAGATTATTTTATTATTTTTGCGCTAAATTTTTTTCAAAATATTAAAGATTAAAATGCTTACAGTTGAGAAAATTGGCGGAACTTCCATGTCGCAGTTTAAAGATGTGCTGGAGAACGTCATTGTAGGGAAGAGAAAGCCGGAAGAAATGTACAATCGTATATTTGTTGTATCCGCATATAATAATGTCACTAACTGGCTATTGGAACATAAAAAAACAGGAGAGCCCGGAGTATATGTTCAATTTCTCGAAAATGCAGATTATAGCATCGGATTAGATAGTCTGTGTCAAAGGCTTTTGCTTATAAATAAGGGCTTTGAAGAAATCGGCCTGAATCTATTAGAAGCAAGAGAATTTATAACCTTTCGCCTCAAACAGGCTAAAACAATGCTTCATAGTTTGAGCAAAGTTTTGGCTTCAGGATACGTAAATGCCGAAGATATCTGTTTAGCCGCACGCGAAATTTTAGCTTCGATAGGAGAGGCTCATTCAGCGTGGAATACTGTAAATATTTTGAATAACAATGGTATCTCTGCTCGGTTTATCGATCTCTGCGGATTTAATGACTCTCTGCCTCTTACAATAGATGAGCGTATTCATAGAGCATTCAAAGGCGTTGATTTTAGTAAGGATGTTTGTGTCGCTACCGGCTATACAAAAGGTACTGAGGGTATTATGCGTGCGTTCGATAGAGGTTATACAGAGGTAACTTTTAGCAAAATTGCCGTAGAAGTAAATGCCGACGAGGCTATTATCCATAAAGAATATCACTTGTCGAGCGCTGATCCGAATATAGTAGGTGTGGATAAGGTGGTTCCTGTAGGGCGAACAAATTTTATCGTGGCCGATCAGCTAGCTGATATTGGTATGGAGGCTATTCATCCGAAAGCGTCTAAACCTTTGGAACTTGCCAATATCGATATTCGTATCAAAAATACCTTTGAGCCCGAACATCCGGGTACATTGATAACAAAAGAATATGTGTCGGAAATACCGAAGATAGAGATCGTTTCAGGTACAGATAAGGTATTAGCTGTAGAAATTCATGATCCGATGATGGTTGGAGAGGTTGGATTTGACTTGAGAATCATGCAGATATTTGCCAAATATAATGTGAGTTACATTCTCAAATCTACAAATGCAAACTCTATTACAATGGTGGTTTGGGACAATTATAAATCACGCGAAATGATAACCGATCTGGAGACGACATTCTATCAGGTTATTGTAGAGCGTGTAGCTTTAGTATGTGTAATGGGTACCAATATTGCATTGCCCGGATTCTTGTATAGAGCCTCGAAAGCTCTGTTTCAAAAAGGGATTAATGTCGAGAGTTTTGCTCAATCTCTACGGCAGGTGAATATGCAGTTTGTAATAAAAAGAGAATTTTATAAAGACGCGGTAATTGCACTGAATGATGAATTGTGTATAGAGAAATAGGTTAATAAGGGTTTTTTTATATTTTTTTTATTGTGTGAATTGATTTTTAGTTCTATTTTTGTTAGCTGAAACTAGAGTGATCGTTTAATACCTTGTGGGGCACTTAAATAAAAAAGAATATCCACAATTACAGATATATAGACCTTTGAATTTGCTTGAACATTCTCTATTACAAAAGTTGCTTTTATTGGAAAATAAAAAACTGATTTCACCGTTACATTTGATTAGAAGTGTGAATAAAAGTGCAATGTTAGATGCGAAATACTTAAAAAATCAAAATAATAGTATATTTGCATCCTATAATAATTGACACTGTGTAATTTTATTGTTTTAAAATAAGGAGACTATTGAAAATTAAAAGATATAAATTTAAAAATTGATTCACTAAACTTAAATTATTTATTATCATTATGGAAACTAAAAAACAACAACCAAAACAAAAACCAAGATCTAAAGGCGTTTCAGCTATGATAGTCGTTATTGGATGTGCGATTGTAGCTCACCTATTCTTCTACCTAGTTGCCGGGGATAAGGCTAACTTTGACGAAAAAGGTCATCCACTACCAGGCAATTCACTAGGTGCATTATTCCAAGGAGGATGGGTAATTCCTATCGTTATCACGCTGTTACTAACAACACTTACTCTTTCTGTAGAGAGATTCTTTGCATTGAACAGAGCTAGTGGAAAAGGAAGCACAGCTAAATTTGTGATGAACGCTAAAGCTAAATTAGAAGCTGGTGACATCGCAGGTGCAACAAAGCTATGTGACGAACAAAAAGGATCTGTGGCTAATATATTAAAAGCTGGATTAATCAGATA
>NZ_JAIXHZ010000128.1:0-2820 GCF_043392705.1 Dysgonomonas sp. Shenzhen-Wh21 | reverse complement strand
GATTTTATAGCATTTGCATATCCTAAAGGGATACATAGTATTTTACTGTCAGTTTCATCTAAAATCATTAACCGTAGGATCAAAGCTTCTATCCTTCTCAACACTTCCTTTAAGTATGGTTAAAGATGACGATTTTAGATACGACAAAAACTTTTGGATAATCAAGTAATATGTAAAATAACTCATGATAAACAACACTACACGAAAAATATATAAGAGATTCTTAGAGAATCGTCTGCTGAGCAGATGGTTCGTCTTGTTGATCGATTTGGCAATAGTCACTTTTGCGACTATCATATCATATATCCTAACACTTCAGATATACAAAAATATTCATATAGTATATCATCCTGTATTCTTTGAATATCTGGCTATAACCCTATTGTTTAATGCATTATGTTTTAGAATATTCAAAACATATAAAGGAATTGTTCGTTATTCTACAATTCATGAATTTCAAAAGATACTTACATCCTTGTTATTTGCTGATATACTTATATTTCTTACATTATATAAAGTTATAGGTCCATCCGGAAGCGTTGCTGTTGCATATTGTAGTACTCTCTTTTTAGTTTCATTGGTTGGTTTGTACGGGTTTCGCATAATTGTCGTTTATACTTATCAGACATTAACTCGACGGTTTGGTAACAACCCTTCTATACCTGTATTTGTGTGGGGATTAAATGAAGATAACATTGTCCTTGCACAGCTGTTGAGTACCGGAAACAATAGGTTCAGGATTATCGGTTTTCTTACAACTGATCCTGACTCAAAATTAAAGAAACTGACAGACGTACCAGTTCTTACTATTCAGAAGTCTGAAGATTTTTTAAAATACAAGATAAAAGATGTATTGTTTACCAAAGAAGATGAACTAAAGACTGAAGCTAATTATGTTGAAAAAATATTAAGCTTAAATATTCGTATCTATATAAGTAAACAAATGAATATAGACAGTTTATCTCAACTGTCAGATATTAGTCGGAGTATTCGTCCCGTTCAGATTGAAGATTTGCTTGGTCGTCCCGAAATAAATATCAGCTTGAATGTAATAGCTGAAAATGTTCAAGGGAAAAATATTTTGGTGACAGGTGCTGCAGGTTCAATCGGAAGTGAAATAGTCAAGCAATTAGCTCAATTTTCTCCAGCTTCTATTATTTGTCTCGATCAGGCTGAAACGCCATTGAATGATTTGGATATTGAATTAAAGAAACTGTATCCCTGCTTGAACTTTACTACCATTATCGGAGATGTCCGCAATCATATAATTATGAATTTTGTGTTTGATAAATATAAACCTAATATAGTTTATCATGCCGCTGCTTATAAGCATGTCCCAATGATGGAAAGATATCCATGTGAAGCCATAATTACTAACGTATTAGGCACAAAAGTGTTAGTTGATTTAGCAATTGAGTTTGATGTTGAGATGTTTATTATGGTCTCTACAGACAAGGCTGTAAACCCTACAAATATCATGGGGGCAACTAAACGCATCGCAGAAATATATGTTCAGTCTTGTGCTGCTGATCAGAAGAAAAATAAGTCTAATACTAAATTTGTGACAACACGCTTTGGTAATGTATTAGGAAGTAATGGCTCTGTTATTCCATTATTCAGAAGGCAGATAGAGAAGGGTGGTCCGATAACTGTAACAGATCCTGAGATCACTCGTTATTTTATGACCATTCCTGAGGCATGCCGCTTGGTTTTGGAAGCTTCAGTCATCGGTAAATCCGGCTATATTTATGTATTTGATATGGGACAGCCTGTAAGAATCTATGATTTAGCAAAAAAAATGATAGAGTTGGCCGGTTTAGTTCCGGAAAGAGATATCGAAATTCAATTTTCAGGATTAAGGCCCGGAGAAAAGCTGTATGAAGAGTTATTGAATGACTCTGAAATAACAGAACAGACTTCGCACAAAAAGATTATGATGGCTAAAGTAAGGGAATACCATTTTCAGGATATCTTACCTCAAATAGAGCAGTTAATTTTAGTCGCCCAGACAAATGATAAATACAAACTCGTACGACAGATGAAAGTCCTTGTACCGGAATTTATTAGCAATAATTCAGAATTTGAACAACTTGATCAAAATAATATAGATACCACTAGTAATTCTCAAATTTGGGTATAAAAGAAATACCTGTATTTATTTTTACAAAACAGACAACAGAATACGACAGATGCTCATTTTATTTACTCCGAATATGAAATTACTTGCCCACTAATTTGCATAAGCGATATCTCACATAATTTTGTATTATATTCAGCCTGAACAAGTCTTTCTTCGGCCTCTAATAGACTGTTTTGTGCCTCTCGTAGTTCTATACCTGATAGGTCTCCAAGTTTGTAGCGTTCGATAGCTATTTCATGGTTTTCTTTTGCTGTCTGTACATTTTCTTTTTCAAGATTTGCCAGATCTATATTATTTCTATAAGCCATCCACATATTCGAAAAATCGGCTTTTAGAGAGAGTATAGTTTGCTCGTATTGGAGTTCTTTATTTTCAACTTCTATACGGGCATTCTTTTGTTTTCTTTTTCTATTGAAGCCATCAAACAGGTTGAAGCCTATAGTTAATCCATAGGTTAATCCCAAATTGTTTTGATTATCTATAGTCCCCGTATTGTAAATATTTTTTGTATAACCATAGCCTGCATTAAGTTTCAAATACGGATAGTTCTCACTCTGAGCTGTTTTTAAATCAAGCAAACTAAGATTCTTATTTTTATTTGATAACAAAAGGAAAGTATTCGCAGATAGCGTTTTTTGCCAAATATCATCTTTATTTATAAACTGATTGAATTCAATTAT
>NZ_JAIXHZ010000127.1:0-9305 GCF_043392705.1 Dysgonomonas sp. Shenzhen-Wh21 | reverse complement strand
AGTTTTTTTTATCTTCTGTGTGTGGTATTCGCTTATCTTTTGTTCTAAAAGGTTTTTATAGACTGTAAATCATCGTTTTTTTTATCTTTTTAAGACAAAAAAAACAGTCTTGAAGTTCTTTACCTGAAGAGCATTTATAAAAACATTGTACCGCATTTCTTCCGAAATAAAAAATTCACTTCGAATTTCTCTATTTGCGTTTACAATTTTCTTTAAAACAAAAGATAAGCGAATACCACACACAGAAGATAAAAAAAACTAATAATCAAAGAATTAAAAACTATTTAAAGTTCCAACTATCTTTATCAATTCATCTTCTCGCAAAGACGGATAAAGCGGAAGACTTAATACCTCATCTTGCAGCAGTTCAGAAACAGGAAAATGCAAATGATTTAGTTCAGCATAAGCCGGCTGTTTGTGTATAGCATAAGGGTAATGTATTTGAGTCTGGATGGAGTTTTGCGATAAGTACTGTTGGAGTTCTTCACGATCTTTGCAACGCAACACAAACAAATGAAACACATGGCTATCCCAATCTCTTATTTCGGGCAAAATGAACCTGTCATTTTTTATGTTATCCAAGTAGAATTTTGCAATCTCCCGACGGCGTGAATTATCCGCATCCAAGTACTTTAATTTGACAGAAAGAATGGCGGCTTGCACTTCATCAAGGCGAGAGTTTAGTCCTTTGTAGCTATGTATATACTTTTCATCAGAACCGTAATTCGATAAACTATTCACCACCTCTGCCAATTGTGGATCGTCCGTTGTTACTGCTCCTGCATCACCCAACGAACCAAGATTTTTTACAGGATAAAAGCTAAATGCTGCTGCATCGCCAATACTGCCCGCTTTTTTGCCTTCATAAACGGCACCATGTGCTTGTGCAGCGTCTTCGATAAGCAGAAGATTATATTTGAGTGATAATTGCTTCAACTTATCCATATCCGCAACTTGCCCATATAGATGAACGGCAATTATAGCCCGGGTTTTATTTGTTATTTTTTCTTCTGCTGAAGCAGGATCGATATTGTATGTCACAAGGTCGCAATCTGCCAAAACAGGAACAAGCCCGCATTGCGAAACAGCTAAGGCAGTAGCTATAAATGTATTGGCTGGAAGAATTACCTCATCACCCTCCTTTATACGCCCCATCACCATATATCCCATCAGAATGAGACGCAGGGCATCAAGACCGTTGCCCACACCCACACAGTAAGAGACACCGCAATAAGAAGCAAATTGAGACTGAAAGGATTTATTCACCGCTCCTCGTATATACCAACCTGAATCTATAATATGAGCAGTTGCTTCTTTCAGTTCAGGTGCATAGCGTTCGTTTTCTCGTTTTAAGTTAAGGAATAAAATTTCGTTCATGTTGTCTAGACTTTTTTGCCCAACATTACTTTCGCATTTTGTATAGCCGCCTCTGTTACCGTAGAACCGCTCAGCATACGGGCTATTTCCGTTAAACGTTCTTCGTCGGACAAGCGCACCAAGTTTGTAGTTGTGGTATGTTCGTCATCCGATTTGTAAACCTTGTAATGTGCTTTCCCTTTGGCGGCGATCTGTGGCAAGTGTGTTATTGCTAGCACTTGCATATTCTTGCCAAACTCACGCATCACCTCTCCCATTTTGTCTGCTATTTCGCCCGAAACACCTGTATCTATTTCATCGAATATAATAGTAGGCAATGCGGTTGCACCTGCAATCATAGATTTGAGACAAAGCATCAGACGGGAAATTTCACCTCCCGAAGCTATCTCCGCAACAGGCTGTAGAGGTACATTTTTGTTTGCAGAGAACTGAAACAGTACACTGTCTGACCCATATATATTGGGATGTTTCTCTGTTATAATTTCACTCCTAAAACGAATATTAGGCATACCCAGATAAGCAACCCGATCGGTGAGATCTTTCTCGAAACTATCGGTTATCGACGTACGACTATCGGTCAACTGCTTAGCTAGAGCGAATACTTTTTCCGACTTTTCGTGGACTTCTTTTTCAAGAGCTTCCACTTGCTGATCGGATGATTCTATATTTTCTATCTTTTGTTTGAATTCTTCATACAAAGCCAACAACTCGGACACAGCATTTACATGATATTTCTTCTGCAAGGTGTAGATCAGATCGAGCCGTGATTCGATAAAAGCCAAACGCTCGGGGTTGAATTCCACATCGTTTGCGAGCTTATCCATTTCGGAGGCAAGGTCTTTAAGATCGATATACGCTATTTGCAGACGCTCGGATATTTCTTCCGAACGGACATATACCTTTGCCAACTGTTGAGACGTATTGAGTCCTTCTTTGAGACCCAGCACGATTCCCTTATCGTCGTCAGACAACAAAGAGTGTAGCTTGAATAATGCCGACTTTATATCTTCGGCGTGAGTAAGTGTCTCCAGTTCGTTTTCCAATTCTTCCTGCTCCCCTTCCTGAAGAGCTGCCTCTGTGAGAGATTCGATCTGAAAACGAAGATAGTCTTCTTCCTCTTTACTTTTCCTCACGGCTTCACGAAGTTCTGCCAATGCCTTTTCCGATTGCTTGTATTGATGAAAGGCTTGTTGGTATTTGCTCAGCAAGTCTTTATTGCCTGCCAAGGCATCTACCACCTGCATTTGGAAGCGGGTGTCGGATAGCAACAAGTTCTGATGCTGCGAGTGTATATCGATCAACTGACCACCCAATTCTTTCAGATCAGTGAGTGAGACAGGCGAATCGTTGATGAACGCTCTTGATTTTCCTGTAGAGAGTATTTCCCTGCGGAGGATATAACTATCGGGATCGTACTCTATGCCTTTCTCTTCGCAAAAAGCTTTAAGATCGTATGCCGAAACATCGAACGATCCTTCGATAACACATTTACTCTCCCCCTGCTTGATAGCCTTCATATCGGCACGCTGCCCAAGGATAAGAGACAGTGCTCCCAGAATAATAGATTTTCCGGCTCCTGTTTCTCCGGTAATAACAGAAAAGCCAGGCTCGAAGTCAATTTCGAGACTGTCTATCAAAGCATAATTTTTTATGTATAGCGATCTTAGCATGGCTAATATATCATTTACTAAAGTTGACATTGAGAACTACAATCTCCGACACTGTGCCAATCCTGTATTGAGGCCCCGCCAATCCGAGTCCGGAGGACACATATACATGTGTATCTCCTTTTTTCTTATATCCGTACGGAATCTCATACATAAACCTCATTTTGGAAGAAACGCTTTCCGGCAATATCCTCGAATTGTATATCATGGACGAAACAGCCATAATCATATTGTTTGGGAAAAACTGACCGTTGTGCGTATGACCATACAGAGCGATATCTGCACCGGATTCAACCTCTTCTTGTAAGCGATGCGGCTCGTGATTCATCACAATTACAGGATATTGCCTGTCTACTCCCTGCATTATTTCGGGCAATTGTTTCCGGGTTTTGCACAGATCATCTTCCCTGCCTACAAGATAAAAAGAATCTGCGATCATAACAGTAGTATCACGCAAAACATTTATTCCGGCCTTTTGGCTCAACCACAAGATTTTTTCGTCCTTAGGCTCGCCCAGCTCTATATACTCATGATTTCCTGTAGACGCATACACCCCATAAGGAGCTTTGAGCCGATGAAACTCTGTTTCCATTTGCTGCTCGTATAGCGATTTGGCATCATAATCGACAATATCACCCACCAACAATATCAGGTCGGGTTTCTGCTCCATTATCTTGTCCACATACATGGAAATAATTTTCTTGTCGATCAGATATCCCGCATGTATATCTGTAGCCACCACTATGCGCAAGTTTTTCACATTGGGCGAATGCTTCTCTATCGTGAGGTTCTTCTCCGTTATCACAGGATGCCAGAATCGGTAGTTCCCATTCCACATCACAGCCACTACCAAAAGCAATGCTGTACAAAAATAAACAAGTCGGGGCTTTTTTGCTGCAAAATCGAGCGAAAATATTTTTTTCTTTTTATTTATATATTTCACTAAATCATACAATAAGAGCAGAGACGTCATATAGATAGTAAACAACATCCACGTTGTACCCGTCCAGGCGAATGTATGAAGCGCATCGAACGATAAGTGTTTTGAGGTAAAGAATCCGATAAAGTATATTATCAGCTCTGCAACATATATGGCAGTGTAGGGAATCTTAATATACTTCTTATCGGGCAATGCCTGCCATCCTCTCCAGTAGATGTATGCACTGAAGAATATCTGAATCATTATGGCATTGAAAAAAACTCTCATTTCTTTTTATTCACATCTATTACAACATACTCGGATTGTGTACCTATACGGAATTTTCCGCCCCAAAGACCAATACCCGAACTTACGTATATATTTGCATTTCCTTTTTTCACAAAACCATGATCTCTCTCATATATCTTTCTGGTAACCATCGATATAGGCCACACCTGCCCTTGGTGGGTATGTCCCGAAATCTGTATATCGATACCGTTGGCTTCCGCCTCCTCGAGGTGATAAGGCTGATGATCGAGCATTATGATCGGCTTGGTATGATCGAGTCCGGCGACAAGCTCCTTCAACGATTTGCGGTTAGGGTTAGACTTATCGTCTCTCCCAACCACGTAGAAACAACTATCTACCTCGGCTACAGAATCACGCAAGAGATGCACTCCTGCTTTTGTAATAAAATCGAAGCTCTCTTTTGCTCCGCTTATATACTCATGGTTTCCGGGGCAGGCATAAATGCCCATCGGTGCTTTTATCTTATGAAAGACTTCTGCAAAACGTCCTTTTTTGAGCGGACGCACACTATTATCAATAATATCTCCCGCTATGAGTACAATGTCGGGATTTTCGGCATTTATCAGGTCTACCCATTTCTCAAACTCCTTTTCTCCGATACCATACCCCAAATGCAGATCACTGACAGCTACAATGCGTAGCGAGCGAGGCGAAATGGTATCGCCAAAGGTCTTATATATCTGAACAGGAAGATCGACTCTTACTTTCCACTGATATTTAAGATAGCCGCAGGTCATCAGCAGCGCAACGAAGCCTACCATCAGCCCCAGACCAACCCAGTTGTCTCTCGTATAACGGGTAATGGAATCGCTCGGCATAAAGTGCAGCAGCTTATTACTTAGCCCCAGCAAATCCTTGGCAGCAATTATCATAAGGAAATAAAGAAGGATGAAAAACCACGCTGTGCCCACTTTGTATAGCAACGAAGTAAGCCCTACCGGTAAGGAGTCTCCCACCAAAAAGGATATGAAGAATGAAGTAACCGCTATAACCGCAAACGACAAAAGTGCTATACGCCCCACATTACTCGGAGGCATCGCAATCCAAAAGTGCCTGAATACATAAAAATTAGCTAAGAGGTATACTGTGAATACTATAATAAAAAACATCGTTTTCATTTATACGTTTATTGTGTGTATATGTATATACAGATGCAAAAGATGCATAGGTAAAGAGTACAAGCTATTAACCTTTCGGTTTATGTGAAAAAAGAGCAGTCGCCAATGACCACTCTTTCGAATATCTTTCTATCGTATAAACGATTAGCTACGTCTGCCACTCATGGCTATCATGATGTAATATATAAGCGTAGCCAATGAGCCGATGGCTGCTATTACATACGTATAAGCTGCCCATTTGAGAGCATCTTTAGCCATATCATGATTGTTTACATTTGTTACTCCGGCAGTATTAAGCCAAGCCAAAGCACGGCTGCTGGCATTCACCTCTACAGGGAGTGTCACAAAACTGAATATCGTTGTCATTGCAAAAAGAGCAATACCAATCCATATCAAGGCAGGAAATATATTAATCGTAAATATTCCGGCAAGGATAACCCACATCACAATGCTTGATGAAAAGCTTACAACAGGTACAAGTGCCGAACGCATCTTCAACGGTCCGTACTCGTGAGCATGCTGCACTGCATGACCACATTCGTGAGCAGCTACGGCAGCAGCAGCCACACTGTTGCTGGCATATACACCTTCGCTCAGGTTGACTGTCTTATTGGCAGGGTTGTAGTGATCCGAAAGCATACCGCTTGTAGATACAACTTTCACATCATAAATTCCATTGTCATGAAGCATCTTCTCGGCTACATCACGACCTGTCATTCCGCTACTCAACGGAACTTTAGAGTATTTGTTAAACTTGCTTTTCAGCATCTGCTGAACTGCAAAACTGGCTATTGCTATTAGTCCAAATAATATCCAACCTATAGGCATAGTCTATTTCTTTTTTAAAATGATTTTTTCTACTAATTTACTTGTTAATAACTAAACAAAAAATGTGCCACCTGAGTTTTTGTCATATAATGTATTTGAATGACAATCACATTTCTTAATTAAATTTGACTTATTTTTCGTTTCAGTCGTCTCTATTAAAAACCTAATGTCATGCAGAATGAAACAAAACCGTCTTTTTCTATCTTCAAGACGCCTTACTCTCATTCAGCATGACAAAGAGGTCGATATATTTCTTATCAGAAATTATTTACGAATAATGGTCTGCGCTCTGTCCGGCCCGAGCGAAACAATACGAATAGGCACACCCAATTCTTTCTCGAGGAATGCAACATAATCGCTGAATTCTTTCGGGAACTGGTCTTCCTTCTGCATTTTTGTCATATCGGTTTTCCAGCCTTTCATTTCCTGATATATAGGTTTGATACTATCATCTATCTCGAAAGGAAATTCGGTTACTCTCTCTCCGTTTACTTCATAAGCCACACAGGCTTTTATCGTTTCGAACGTATCGAGCACGTCGCTCTTCATCATTATCAACTGGCTCACACCGTCTATCATTATAGCATAGCGCAAAGCAACCAGATCGATCCATCCACAACGACGCGGACGACCTGTTACCGAGCCAAACTCAAATCCGAATTCACGCAACTTATCTCCCGTAGCATCATGCAGCTCGGTAGGAAACGGCCCACTACCCACACGTGTACAATATGCCTTGAAAATTCCATACACCTCACCGATGTTTCGAGGGGCAACACCCAGACCTGTAGAAGCTCCGGCTGTAATTGTATTGGAAGAAGTAACAAACGGATACGACCCGAAATCGATATCCAGCATTGTACCTTGTGCACCTTCTGCCAATATTTTTTTGCCCGACTTGGTCGCATTATTTATAAAATGCTCGCTGTCAATAAAAGTAAATTCTTTGAGTTTCTTCACTCCTTCAAACCACTCTTTCTCGATATCAGCCAGCGCATTTGTATCGTAATTATATTGATTGAGAATTCTCAGATGCTTTGCTTTGGCAGCATTGTATTTTTCTTCAAAGTTGTGAAGAATATCCCCCACACGCAAGCCGTTGCGGCTAACCTTGTCGGTATATGTAGGTCCAATACCCTTACCTGTGGTTCCTATCTTAGAGTCTCCCTTCGATGCTTCGTAGCATGCGTCGAGCAAACGGTGTGTAGGAAGGATAAGGTGAGCCTTCTTTGAGATATATAGTCTCGATTTGAGATCATGTCCCGATTTTTCCAATGCTTCTATTTCTCCTTTGAATAAAGCAGGATCGAGCACAACACCGTTGCCGATAACATTCAGTTTATTACCCTGAAATATACCGGATGGCACTGAACGGAGAACATACTTTTTGCCTTCAAACTCAAGTGTATGCCCTGCATTTGGACCACCTTGAAAACGGGCTACGATTTCATAATCAGGCGTTAGAACATCTACTATCTTTCCTTTACCTTCGTCGCCCCATTGCAGGCCGAGCAATACATCTACTTTCATTTTTTCTTATTAATACGAGTATTCTTACTTTCTGTTACTTTATTCTTTTTTTCTTCTGTCTTCTTAGCCCGCATACATTTGTTGCATATACCATAAATATACATGCTGTAATAGCTAACCTTGAAGCGTTGTAGTTTTTTCTGTTGCGCAGGAGTGAACAGGTTGCCATTTTTGTGCTCTTTCACCTCGCCGCAACTAAGACAGATCAGATGGTCATGGTTCTCATTACCAAAAGCACGTTCGTACTGAGACACATTTGCTCCAAACTGATGCTTGACTACCAGATTGCAATCCAGCAATAGCTCTATCGTATTGTACAATGTGGCTCGGCTAACCCTAAAACACGACTGCTTCATAGAATTGTAAAGGGAGTCCATATCGAAATGCCCTTTAGTAGAATAGATGTGATCCAGTATTGCGTATCTTTCGGGAGTTTTACGATGCTTGTTTAAATTCAGATAATCTGTGAATTCGTTCTTAACTTGGTCTTTTAGTTTAATGTTATCCATTTAAAAAAATCTGATCTGAACAAAAATACATCTTTTTAAAGAATAAACAGTGGTATAACCTCAGAAAAAAAAGAAAGTGTTCATAAAAATCAGTACCTCAAAGACTTTATAGCAGAAAAAAAAGAAAAAGAGAACTCTCACGAGCTCTCTTTTTCGAAAGGAAATCAAAAAGAATATTAATAAATATTCAGGTTAGTTGTTTTGCTATCGTCGCTTGGTATGTCTTTAGGTTGAGCCTCAACCGCACCATACTTGTATTCAATCGTATCTGTCTTTGTTTGCCCGCCAAAGTCCACCCATGTTATTTCAAATGTTACTTTATCTCGCCCTTCTATCAGATATGGCTCTAGGTTGAAAGATACATAGCCATTCACAGGATAATGTTCCGGATCTTCTCTCTTGTTATGTCTGAATTCCAGTTTCACCACATCACCTGATACTGACAAATCGGGCTGTGCAGATACAAGGTTCAGCATGTGTGCTGTAGTTCCGCCACTATTATATCCGAAGTAGATATTCAGATAGCCCCCGCTTGCCCATGCAGAATGAACCTTAATAGGATTGTGTCCGATACTGTCTTGCTTTGCCTGATCGTCAGACGGGATGTATATTACTCCCTTAGTCAGGACATCACTATAGCCGTTAAGTCTGATAGCATGATCATAGCCCTGATATTGGTCGGATAAAATCGTGTAGTTTATAATAGCTCTGTTATATTTTGGTTTCAGATTTAACCCAACAGGAGCTGCAATCCACAGTTTTTTTCCATTGTCGAGCGTAAAATCATACGTGTTTTCTCCCACTTTGTTTACGGTTACCATCGACACCCAGTATTTATCGAGTGAGTAACCATCATCGTCCGAACAAGAAGAAAATCCTGCTGTTAAAACAAAGCCGAGAATTGATGCTAAAAATAGTTTTACAGTTTTCTTCATAACTCTTTAATTTTTTAATGTATAGTTTAAAATACTTTTGCCTTACAATATAATAGACAATATTTCGTCCCTCATGTTGCATGAGAAAAATACAAATTAATGTTAAACAATCA